>LJUF01000068.1 GCA_001303665.1 Phycisphaerae bacterium SM23_33
AGCCCCGGCACAGCAGGGCGTGCACGGCCCCAGCGCAGGAGAGTCGCAGAAACGTCCTTTTGTCCATCTCTATCGGCCTGTCCTTTCCGGACTTCGCCCCGGCTTGTACGAGCCGAGAGAGGCCCTCCAGGAGCGTCCCTGATTGCCCCCTTGGACGGGCCGGCCGTAAGTGCTCTGGCGGCCATGGGATCGGAGATCTCGGCAGGCGACAGATTGACAATCGGGCCGAGTGCGTGTACTATATACTGCCGCTTGGTGCTCTGGAGCTCGCCAGGCGTGCGGTTCCCATCGCAAAGGAGAAGCCATGTCGAGACTCAAGCTAGTGAGTTGGCTGGCCTTCGCGCCGATCCTCTTTTTTGCGGCAGGACAAGCCGGGGCGTCCGAGATCGTCGTCGAACACGTCTCGCTGCCGGGTGATCAGACCGTCTTCACGTACACCAGCACGACGGTGGGTGACTTCTGGCTGCCCGACAGGGAAGGGAACATCACCTTTACCATCGTGCTCACGGATACGCAGCAGCTTCCAACCGAAGAGGTCATCACGGCGACCTGGCTGCCCGACTGGGAACAGGGCGTTGTGTTCACCACGACCCTTCCCGGCGACGACACGTCATGGTTTGAGGTGATTTCAGGCACCGTCCAGCCTCAGACCCCAACGCACACGGTGGTCCATCTGGACGTTGACGAGGACGAGTACTTCACCGTGCGGTTCACGAACACTCCCGAGCCGGCGACGGCCGCGCTGCTGGGAACCGGGGCCCTGGGACTGCTCTGGCTGGTGCGCCGGCGCCGCACGCGGAAGTGAGGGCTCGGCTGGGGGGGCAGCGGCCCGGCCGGCCGCAGCGCAGTTGGTCGGCCGCGGCGTGCGCCGCCTGGGGCAGGTTGATCACCGGGGAGGATGCTGCTTTTCCAGTTCTGCCAGCGCCTTTATGAGGTCAGGGCGCTCGGAGGGGGCGGCCAGGCGGATCGCGGTGACCAGCTCCACCCGGGCGAGGTCGTCCTTGCCGCTGCGCAGGTACAGCTCGGCGAGGGTTCGCCGGTAGGCGGCGTTCCGGGGGTCGGCCTTGACCGCCCGGTCCGCCGCGGCCACCGCCGGCGCCAGCCGGTCCAGCTCGGCGAGCACTCGGGCTTTCTCCCACCACGTCTCCGGCTCCGCTGTGTCCGTGGCCGTCGCCCTGTCCAACTCGGCCAGCGCCTCGGCCGTGTCCCCCCTGGCCGCGTGGACCTTCGCCAGCAGCACCCGCGTCGGGCCCCAGGAGGGGTCAATGTCCAGCGCCTGCCGCAGGATCTGTGCGGCGCGGGCGTGCTCTGCGTGATCCAGCCACAGGCTGGCCCACTCGTTGCGCATCTTCATGTGGTTGGGCGCCAGGGACAGGGCGCGGAGATAGGCTTGCTCCGCCCGCCGCACACACGCCGCCCGCTCGGCCGTCCCCTCGCTGAGCAGGGACTCCAGATGGTGCGTCCGGGCCAGCGCGCGATAGTGGCGGAAGTCGCGGCCGCTGAGGCCGATGGCTCGGCCCAGCAGGTCGGTTGCCTGCTGAAACAAATCGCGGGTGGGCCCTGAGCGGCCCAGGCTGCGAGCCTGGGCGGTCAGACACAAGGCGCGGCTGGCAAGGTAGTGGTCCTGTCGGGGTTGAAGGCGCGAGGCCTCGGCGTAGAGGAGGGCGGCGGGTTTGTACTGTTTGGCTTGGCGGTAGAAGCGGGCCTGGCGGGCGAAGCAGTCGGCCCGGGAGACGTTCAGGTTGGACGGGACGATGGCCGCACCCGCCGCCGCCAGCAGGCAAAGCCCCACGGCTGCTTTCCCCCACGGCCGCCAGGGGCCTCGCAGCCGCCTTCGCGCGGCCCGGCCGGCCGGCAGCAGCACCAGCAGCAGGACCGCCCCGTAGAGCAGGGAAGTGGCATGCGACTGCTGGGTCACCCAATCGACGAGCTTGACGGCCGAGGCGGGCCTCCAGCCCGACCAGGGCACGTACACCACGCTGAAGAGCAGGACCAGGGCCGCCGTGGCGGTGGCGAAGCTCCTCAGCCTGCGGCGTTTGCCGCGGCCACGGCCCACCGCCATCGCCATGCCCGCCAGGAACGTGCTGCCCAGCACGACCGCCAGCACCGGCATCTGCCTCGTCCACCCGAGCGCGGGCCGGAACAGGGAGAAGACCAGCACGATCATCGCCAGACCAGTGCAAACGGCGGCAGGGGTCCAGGCGGCCGGCCTGGCGGGCGCGCCGGTGGTGGCCGGCTCGCTGGGAGGTCGGTCCGGAGCGGCTTGACCTGAGGACTTGGGCCACAGCCGCATCGACACCACTACCGCGAGGTAGGTCCACCACAGCAGCCGGGTGGCCACGATCGCGATGCCGAACTGGATCTCCACGAAGTGGGCGACGACCGCCGAGAGCAGCCCGATGAGCAGCAACTCCCTGTCACCAACGCTTGTTGCGGGGCTGCCGCCCTGCGCAGAGGCCCGGGGCCAGATGGCCAGCGCCGTCAGATATGAGACCATGCCGGCCACCATTCCCAGGGGCAGGCCCAGCCCCGAAAGCCGGAACGATCCCTCGGCGACCCAGGGCCCGCAGAAGCCGGCCGCCCCGCCTCCCAGGACCAGGCACCAGAAGCCGGCGCCTCGGCAGGGCTTTGCCACCAGACCAAGCCGCCGCAGCACCTGATGGAAGAAGAACCCAAAGGCCAGCAAGGCGCAGACGGCGCCGAGCGCGCCCGTTGTTACCAGGGACTCGAGCGTTTCGTTGTGGAGTCGGTCCAGAATGGGCTCCGGCCCTTCCAGGTGCGCCAGCTCCGGCGGAGAGAACCTCGGATAGACCAGGTAGGTGGTTTCCGGGCCATATCCGAGAAGGCTTCGGGCGGGGTCGGCCTTGAGGAGCTGCATCGCCCCTTCCCAGTACACCAGGCGCGCCCGTCCGCTGCCATGGGGCTCCAGCATGCTGCCCAGCCGGCCCAGCCCCGGGATGGCCCCTGCGCTGCGGTGCCGGGCGGCCCAGAGGTTGAGAATCACCAGGCAGCCCAGGGCGGCGAGCGTTGCTGCGGCGATCGCGGCGGCCGCCCTGCGGTGCCCGCGGAGCAGGGCCATCAGCATCCCGAAAACGCACAGCCCGGCGCACAGGCCCAGCATCGGTCCGCGGCTCTGGGTGAGGCCCAGGACCAGCAGTTGCAGGCCGAAGAGGGCGGCGTAGCCGGTCAGCCGCAGTATGGGAAGCAGCCTTGCTTCGCGCCGGGTCGGCTGCCGCCTGCCGAAGACCGACCGGGCCCGCCCGAGCAGGCGGGCCAGCGTCAGAGGCGCCACCATGATCAGGTAGGCACCCAGGAAGATCGGATTGCCGTGCGTGCTGAAGACGCGCTGGGCCGTCTCCGGGCGCGATGCCAACGTCACGTCCCAGCCGAGGTGCTGAAGCAGGGCGTAGACGACGCATGGCACGCTGGCCAGCAGGATGACGGAAACGAGCTGCTCGGCCCGCGCCGGCCGGCGAACCAGGAAGACCAAGCCCAGGAAGACCGCCAGGTATGCCAGCGACAGGTAGGCGCCGTGCGATCGCGTGTATGCCCCCCAGAAGGAAATCCGCGGGGCCACGCTCAGAAGCGCCGCCAGCAGGGAGGCCGCGGCCAGGCCCGTCGCCGCCCATGCCAGCGGCGATCGCATGACGCGACGGATGCTCTGCCGGGCCGCGCGCGGCCTGCCCATTCCCCATATCAGCAGCGCCGCCGCAAGCAGAATCGCCAGGGAACGCAGCATGGGGACCCGGTCTTCCTCAAAGCTGCGGGCCGTGTGGGCGTTGAACAACAGCGGGGTCACAATCAGGCAGGCCAGGCAGCTCAGCCAGGCTGCCTGTTCGCCAAACGCGGCCGCGGGACCATTCAGGCCACTCTCGAGGAATCGCGGGCGGGCTACTGCCGCTGGACATGAACGGTCAGCAGACGTGGCGGCTCTCCTTGTACTGCTTCTGCATTGCCGGCCCTGCCGGGGCCGGCGACACGCGGGCGCGTGACCGGGCGGCCCTGGCCGGCTTGCCCAGGCGAACCAACACGGTCAGGTGGTCGGCGGGCTTGTCGTTACCGCGTCACGATTCCCTTCAGGTAGCCCTTGCCGCGGTTCTCGAACGTCTCAAAGGCCTTCTGGACGTCCTCCAGGGGAAAGCGGTGGCTGATGAGCCGGTCGGTCCGGAAGACGCCGTGGTTGATCAGGGTCTCGGTCCGCCGGCAGCCGTCTTCCCTGTCCATGCAGATGCCGGGGTGGGCGTGGAGCACGTCCACGGCCTTGGCCAGCAGCGCGGGGACGTTGAGCTGAATGGGGCCCTCGAAGCTGCTGCACACGACCAGGCGGGGGCGGCGCGGGCGCAGCAGGTGGATGGCCGTTTCCATCCCCGCGGCCGCGCCCGTTGCCTCGACGACCACGTCGGCCAGGCGGCCCGCGGTGATCTCCTTCATGGCCTCGACGGCGTCGCACTTGCCGGGGTTGATGCTGTGGGTGGCGCCGTAGAGCTTGGCCAGGTCGAGCTTCTCATCGTCGACGTCCACGGCGACGACCGCCGCCAGGGTGGGGCTGGCCAGGGCCTGAAGCGACCACAGGCCCATGGGCCCGCAGCCGACGATGGCCAGGCAGTCGCCGATCTCCGGGTGGGCGGCCCGCACGACGTTGTGGACGCAGTACAGCGGCTCGCCGGGGACGTGCTGCTGGTCCAGGTCCGGCCGGATCAGCATGACGTGGCGCTCGGGCATGGTGAAGTAGTCCGAGAAGCACTTGCCGCACAGCCCGGTGACGCGGTCGCCGGCCTTCACCCGGCCGGTCGTGCCGGGCCCGACCTCGACCACCACGCCGTAGCCCTCGTGGCCAAGGGCCATCGGCGGGGTGCCCAGCCGCCCGGCCCAGTGGTTCAGCTCGTAGGTGCACAGCCCGCAGCCGGCCGTTTCCACCAGGATTTGGCCCTCGCCCAGGGCGACGTCGGCTTGCTGGATCTCGAACCGCCGCGGCTTCACCAACACGGCCTGTCTGGTCTTCATGTGTGCTTATTCCTTTCAATCGCCTGCCGCTGGCGGTATGTTCCGCGCCCGGGCGGCGTCAGGCAAGCCTGTTCTAAAGTGGCGCCGCGGCGTCGGCACGGTCGCATGAGGAGGCGTGGGAAATGGGCATCAGTCTGGGCCTGGTGGGATTGGGCAGTTTCGGCAGCGCGTTCGCGCGGCTGTTCAAGAGCCATCCGCAGGTGGACCGCATCGGCCTGTGCGACCGCGAGCCGGAGCGGATCGCCAGGTTCGCCGAAGACCCGTTCTTCCAGGACAAGTTCAAGCCCTCCGACGCGTACGCCTCGCTGGATGAAATCCTCAAGTCGGACCTGGACGCGCTGGCCATCATCACCCAGCACTGGCTGCACACCCCGCAGGCCGTGCAGGCCATGGGGGCCGGCAAGCACGTGTACAGCGCCGTGCCGCTGCTGTCGGTTCCGGACGGCGACGAGATCCTGGACTGGTGCGACAAGCTGGTGGACACCGTCCGCCGCACCGGGCTGCGCTACATGTACGGCGAGACGACGTACTACCGCCCCTCGGCGATGTACTGCCGCCGCCGGGCGGCCGAGGGGGGCTTCGGCGATTTCGTCCACGCCGAAGGCGAGTACCTGCACGCCTTCGATTCGCCCGGGTGCGATCTGCGCGAGGTGTCGCGGCAGCGGCTGGCCGGCGCCGCCGGGGCCGAGTGGTCCGAAAAGCTCAAGGGCTACCGCCGCCGCGGGATCCAGGACGGGCCCATGCACTACCCCACGCATTCCACCTCCGGCCCTATCTGCGTCATGAACGCCCACATGAGCCGCGTCTGCGCCTGGGGCTACCGAAACCGCACCGGCGAGCCCTATTTCCGCGAAGGCCAGCCCGACCCGGCCGGCAGGTTCAGCAACGAGACGGCCCACTTCCTGATGAGCAACGGGGCGACCTGTCTGATCCGCGAATACCGCGAGATCGGCAACCCCGGCAACGAGGGCTTCCGCATCTTCGGCACGCAGGGCTGCTACCGCGACGGCACCTGGTTCGACAAGAACGGCTGGGCCCCGCTGACGGCCGAGCAGATGCGCGACCCGCTGCCGGATCAGGTCCTCAAGGCCTTCGCCGGTGCCGACCCGGGCGTGTACGGCGGCCACGGCGGCTCCCACGCCTATCTCGTGCACGAGTTCGTGGACGCCGTCGCCGGCGACCGCATGCCGGCCATCACCGCCTGGGACGCGGTCCGCTACACGGCCGCGGGCGTGATGGCCCACAAGTCGGCCCTGGCCGACGGCGAAATGCTCGCCGTTCCCGACTGGGGCGACCCCCCAGGCAGGTAAGGCACGCGAGAGAAGTTGCCCGGCGCCCTGCCCCCGGCGTGCGGGCTACATTTCCCGCCCGACGGCGTTGGCGATGCGTTTGAGCGTGGACATCATCTCGGTCAGGGCCGCCGGGGTGAGGGACTGGGCCCCGTCGGACAGGGCGTGCTCGGGGTCGGGGTGGACTTCCAGCAGCAGGCCGTCGGCGCCGGCGGCGATGGCGGCGCGGCACATGGCCGGCACCAGGTGGGCGTGCCCGGTGCCGTGGGAGGGGTCCACCAGCACGGGCAGGTGGGTGCGCTCGCGCAGCTCGGGCACCGCCGACAGCGGCAGCGTGAAGCGGACGTACTCCTCGAAGGTGCGGATGCCGCGCTCGCAGAGGATGACCTGGGTGTTGCCGGCGTTGATGACGTACTCGGCCGCCAGCAGCCATTCTTCCAGTTTCGCGCTGGGTCCGCGTTTGAGCAGGACGGGTTTGCCGCACCCTCCGGCCGCCTCCAGCAGCGGGTAGTGCTGCATGTTCCGGGCGCCGATCTGGACCACGTCGGCGGCCTCGGCCACGGGGGCGATCTCTTCCAGCCCGATGGCCTCGGTGACGATGGCCAGCCCGGTGCGCTCCCGGGCCTCTCGCAGGATCTTCAGGCCCTCTTCGCGCAGGCCCTGGAAGCTGTAGGGGCTGGTGCGCGGCTTGTACGCCCCGCCGCGCAGGCCCACGGCGCCCGCCGCGGCCACCGCGTCGGCGGTGCGCAGGAGCTGCTCGCGGCTTTCGACGGCGCAGGGCCCGGCGACCACGCCCACGCGCCGCCCGCCGATGGGGAACTGCTTCGGCCCGATGGCCACCTCGGTGCGGGTCCGCTTGACCTCGGTGGAGGCCATCTTGTAGGGGGCCAGGATGGGCACGATCCGCTCCACCATGGGGGCGTTCTCGATGGCGCCTTTGTCCACCATTCGCTTGTCGCCGATGCAGGCCACCACCGTGCGGTCGGTGCCGTGGATGACGTGGTCCTTCAGACCGTACTCGCGCACCAGGTCAATGACGTGCTGCACCTGCTGCTTCGTGGCGCCGGGTTTCATGACGACGATCATGGCGGGCCCTTTTCGCTCGCCCGGCTGGTCGTGGACGCTCTGGTGGTCGGCCCAGTTGCGGGTTCGAGCGGTGAAGAGGGGATTTCGCTGCTCCACTGGTCAGTGGCTGGAAAAGGTTCGTGATTGTCCGTGTATTGTTTGAGTCCGCGGCCGATCTCGTTGAGGTGCTGCGCCACTTTTTTCCGGCGCTCGAGCTCGGCCTGCCTGGCTCGGATCGAATCCTGTACCTTCCTTGCCAGCACCCAGGTTCCACCCAGCACAGCCGCCAGCAGGCACGCTCCAGCCAGTACGAACAGCAGGTCGCGGCCTCTTGTCCGGGGTCTCATGGATGCCACCACTATTTCCTGGGCGGTTCGATCTTTTCGACCCCGCCCATGTACGGCCGCAGGGCCTTGGGTATCGTCACGCTGCCGTCGGCGTTCTGGTTCAGCTCCAGCAGGGAGATGAGCACCCGCGGGCTGGCGATGACGGTGTTGTTCAGCGTGTGGCAGAACCTGATCTTGCCCTCGGCGTCGCGGTAGCGGAGGTTCAGCCGCCGGGCCTGGAAGTCGTACAGCCGGCTGGCCGAGTGCGTCTCGCCGTAGCTGTTCCGCGAGGGCATCCAGGTCTCGATGTCGAACTTCTCGACGGGCCCCTGGCCGAGGTCGCCGGTGCAGCAGTTGACCACGCGGTAGGGCAGCTCCAGGGCCTTCATGACGTCCTCGGCGTTGGCCAGGATCTCCTGGTGAAAGGCCATGGACTGCTGCTTGTCGTTGGGGCAGACGACCACCTGTTCCACCTTGTCGAAGTAGTGGATGCGGTACAGGCCGTAGGTGTCCTTGCCGGCCGCCCCGGCCTCACGCCGGAAGCAGGTCGACAGGGCGACGTACCTCTTGGGCAGCTCGGCCTCCTCCAGGATCTCATCGGCGTGCAGGGCGGTCACCGGCACCTCGGCCGTGCCCGCCAGGCTGAGTTGGTCGCGCTCGACGAGGTAGGCCTGGTCGCGGCCGACGGGGAACCAGCCGGTTCCGTACATCACGCCGTCGCGGACGAGCATGGGCACGGTCAGGAAGGTGTAGCCCTTTTCGAGCATGGCGTCGACGGCCAGGCGCAGCAGCGCCTGATGCAGCAGGGCGCCGCCGCCCTTGAGCACGTAGTTTCGGGCCCCGGCCAGCTTCACGCCGCGCTCGATGTCAATGATGTCCAGGGCCTTGCCCAGCTGGACGTGATCGAGCGGCTCGAAGTCGAGCCGGGGGACCTGGCCGACGCGGCGGATCTCGACATTGTCGGCGTCGCTGTGCCCGACGGGCACGCCCTCGTCCGGCGGCTGGGAGACCAGCAGCATCAATTCGTCGAACTTCGGCTTCAGCCGCGATATCTCCTCGCTGAAGTGCCTCACCTGGGCCTTGATCCGCGACATCTCCTCGATGGCGTCCTGCTTCTCCACGCCGTCCAGCCGGGCGATCTGCTTGCCCGTCCGGTTCTGCTCGGTGCGGAGCTCCTGAAGCCGGCGCTGGGCCTCCAGCAGCTGGCCGTCCACCTCCAGCAGGGCCGGGATGTCCACCGGGATGTTCTTGACCTCGGCGGCCTGGACGTATTTGTCCGGGTCGGCCCGCAGCAGCTTGATGTCAATCATGGCTCTTGCCCCATCCAGGTCACCCGCAACATTGCTTGAACAGTTGTGAAACTCGGTCCAGCCGAGTTCTCACGGATCAGTCCACGAATTAGGGTTCCCGCCGCCATAGGACGCGGCGGGAGGCCCATACACGGCCCGAAGGGCCGTCCCTTCGGGACGAATGGGCCGAATTACACCAATTCACACGCAAATGGAAAGAGGCTGTCGTCCGCCGCGTCAAACGCCCCCGGGCGGTGGGCTTCGGGCGCTTTCGCCGATCGCGCCGCTGAACAACGGAGGACTCGCTGTAATTCGTGAAATTCGTGCTAATTGGTGTAATTCGTAGTCTCCGGCGACCCGCGCGGCTTGGCCGGAGGTCGTCTCACTGTGCAAACTTTTCTGAAGGTCGCTCAGGCGAAAAAACGAGCCTTGGAACGGCTTTCTGCGGCCCCAAGGCTTTATCGGCTTGATTGAGTTCTGTTCGCTAGTTCGCCGTCAAGCCCGGGACCTCCGGCGGGGCACGGAAGCCCTCAAACCACGAGGACCGGCAGCAAAGGGCTGGAACCCGACGGCTTTTCACCCTGCAAGCCATTTCGCCGACAGGATATCGCCGCCAGACCGGCCCGTCAAGGCCCATTGTCTGCCGGCGGCGCCCCGCCGGGGCCGGCGGGCCGGCCGAGGAGGCGCAAATGCCGCGCCCAGGCCCGGCCGGGCGGCATTTTCCGCCGCTGTTTTTCTTTGACACGACCGGGGCGGCTCCTATAATCGGTTATTTGACGCAACGTAGCGACGAGTGGCCCGCGCAGGGGCTTGTTTGCGCGGATGCAGAGACGGTCCACTTTGTCAGACCGGGAGACATGGGCGTGAAGCTGTGCCCGAGCGGAGTGGTGGGCGGTGTTTCAGCCTAGGGCGATCTCGCTCGGCCGGCAGGGGCCGGTCAGAGGGATGGGCCCACTGGCAGCGGCTGGCGGCGCGCGGTTGAGGGCGCAGCCGGGAGGGACAAGGGTGTTGTAAGGCGCCCGGACATGCCGGTTGGGAGACGGTTTGAAAAGTGGGCCGGGAAACCCACTTTTTTTGTCGAAGAATAGGATGCACTAAAACGTCAAGGGAACAGATGAATCAGGAACTGCTTCGGATCGTGGAAGGCATCGCCCGAGACAAGCACATCGACAGGGAGGTGGTGTTCGAGGATCTGGAAGCGGCCATGATCTCGGCCATCCGCAAGGGCTTTGATTGGGCCGAGGATATAGAGGTGACGATCGATCGGCAGACCGGCGACATCAGCGCCCGGGTCGGCGACCGCCAGTTGTCCATGCGCGAACTGGGGCGGATCGCCGCCCAGACGGCCAAGCAGGTGATGATCCAGCGCATCCGCGAGGCCGAGCGCGTGAGCATCTACGATGAGTACCTGGAGCGCAGGGGGCAGATCGTCACCGGCCGGGTCGGCCGGCGCGAGGGCGGCACGCTCATCGTGGACCTGGGGCGGGCCGAGGCCATCCTCCCCAAGAGCGAGCAGATCCCCGGCGAGACCCACAGCCCCGAGGACCGTGTCCGGGCGATGGTGCTGGACGTCCGCGAGCAGGGCAGCCAGATCCGCATCGTCCTGTCGCGCAGCCACCCCGACTTCGTCCGCCGCCTGTTTGAGCTGGAAGTGCCGGAAGTGGCCGAAAAGATCATCGAAATGCGCGCCCTGGCCCGCGAGGCGGGCTACCGCACCAAGGTGGCGGTCAACAGCCTCGATTCCAAGGTCGACGCCGTGGGCGCGTGCGTCGGCGTCCGCGGCAGCCGCATCAAGAGCATCGTGGACGAGCTGGGCGGGGAGAAAATCGACATCGTCCGCTGGAACGATTCCTCGAAGATCCTCATCGCCAACGCCCTCAAGCCGGCGGAAGTGTACGACATTTCCCTGTGCTTCGAGCTGGGCCGGGCCATCGTGGTCGTGACCGAGGACCAGCTGTCGCTGGCCATCGGCAAGCGCGGGCAGAACGTACGGCTGGCGGCGAGGCTGACGCAGTGGGACATCGACATTCTCACGCCCTCGGAGTTCAACGCGGGCCTGGACGTCCTGGAGAAGGCCTTGCTGGAGGTGGAGGGCGTGGACAACCAGGTGGTCAGCCAGGTCATCGCCCTGGGCATGGTCAACGTGCTGGACGTTGAGGAAGTGGGCCCGGAGCCGTTGGTCAAGGAACTGGGGCTGGAGCGGCAGCTGGCGGAGCGGATCGTGCGCCGCTGCAGCGAAGAGGCCCGCCGCGTGGCCGAGGCGCAGAGCGCCCGCGTCAAGCAGGGCGGGGCCGCTGCCGAGGGCCCGGAGGCGGCCGCAGCCGAAGCGGCTGAGGGCGGCCCGGCAGAGGAGGTCCCGCCCGAGGAAGTGGCG
>LJUF01000069.1 GCA_001303665.1 Phycisphaerae bacterium SM23_33
CGATCAGCACCATGGGCTGGCCGGAGGAAACCGACCTGCTCAAGACCTTCTACCCCTCCAACGTGCTGGTCACCGCCCGCGACATCATCACCCTGTGGGTCAGCCGGATGGTCATGTTCGGACAGTACTTCCGCGGCCGCATCCCGTTCGGCGAGGTGTACATCCACGCCATGATCCAGGACGGCCTGGGGCGCAAGATGTCAAAAAGTCTGGGCAACGGCATTGACCCGCTGGACATCATCGAATCGCACGGGGCCGACGCCATGCGCTTCACCCTGACCGGCATGACCACCGAAACCCAGGACGTCCGCATGCCGGTGGAGGAGATGACCCTGCCGGACGGCCGGAAGGCCAATACCTCCCCCAAGTTCGACATCGGGCGGAACTTCTGCAACAAACTCTGGAACGCCTCGCGCTTCGCCCTGGCCAACCTGCAAGGCGCTGGCGGCTGGGGCCAGGCCCGCCCCGGGCAGGAAATCTCCGACGCGTGGATCCTCTCAAGGCTGAACACGACGGTCCGCGAGGTCACCGACAGCCTCACCGGCTACCGCTTCCACGAGGCGGCCGGAGCCCTCTACCGCTACATGTGGAACGACTTCTGCGATTGGTACCTTGAGATCGCCAAGGTCCGCCTGGCCGCCGGCGACGTCGCCTGCAAGCCGGTCCTGGCCCACGCCCTGGACGTGCTGCTTCGCCTGCTGCACCCCATCGTGCCGTTCATCACCGAGCAGATCTGGGCTCAGCTCAGTTCGGTGGTGCCGGTTCGGGGCCCGGCCGACTCGGCGGCCGAGCCGCTGCTGGCCAGCGCCGCCTGGCCAAGGGCACAAGCCAGGTGGATCGACCCGGCCTTGGAGCAGCAGTTCGGTACTCTTCAGGAGCTTATCAGCGGCCTTCGGGAGGCCCGCAGCGGGCACCACCTGCCGGCCGGGAAGAAGGTCCGCGTCACCGTGGCCGCCGACCGCGAGAGCCGCCGCCTGATCGAGGAAAACGCCGGCCTGATCAAGGCCTTGGCCGGCGCCGAGGAAGTCAGGATTGACGCCGACGCCAAGCCCACCGGCACCGACGCGACCGTCCTGGTCGGCAGTCTTCAGGCGCTGGTGCACGAGGTGATCGATCGAGGCACCGAGGTGGCCCGGCTGACGAAGCGGCGGGAGACGCTCACCCGCGGCATCCAGGGAGCCGAGGCCAGGCTGAGGAATCCCAGCTTTGTCGAAAAGGCCCCGCCGGAGGTCATCGCCCGCGAGCGGCAGCGCCTGGAGGTCATGAAAACGGAGCTGGAGGCGGCGCAGAAGGCGCTGGACCGGCTGAAATAGGATATAATGTCAGGTAGCCGCCGGCAGGCTGCGGCTGCGGGAGGATGGGTGTCAGCCGCGGAGCCCGGAAGCGCGTGTGCGGGTGAGTGTTTCGAGCGAATGAATCATGGACGTGCCCGTCGAACTATCGCGAATCGTGATCACGGAGACCTCGCCGGAGCAGGTCATCTTTCTCAAGGAGAAAGACGGCGAGCGGACCTTCCCGATCGTGATCGGGATCAACGAGGCGCTGGCCATCGACCGCCGGTTGAAGGGCATCGAGCTGCCCCGCCCCATGACGCACGACCTGCTGGCGCAGGTGATCGAGGCGATGGGGGGCCACCTGGCGAAGATTGTCATCAACGACCTCCGCCAACATACCTTCATCGCGACCCTTTTCATCGAGCGCGACGGCGAGACGATCGAGGTGGACTCCCGGCCTTCGGACGCCATCGCCCTGGGCTCGGCCCTGGACACGCCTATCTTTGTGGCCGAGCACGTGCTCGACGAGGTCCTGGGCGAGCCCCTGGACCTGGAAGGCCAGCGCGAGAATCTCCAGCGCCGCCGCGACGAGCTGACCGAAGCCATCGCCCAGGTGCAGCACCGGCTGGAAAGCAAGGGCTTCAAAGAGAGCACCGGCGGCGAAAAGATCAGGACGCTCCAGCGGTACCTGAAGGAAATGCAGTCCGAGCTGGACGCCATCGAGGAAATCCTCCGGCACATCCCCTGAGCCGGCCCCGCTTACTTTGGCGGGGGGAAGTTTCCCAGGTCGATCAGAACCCTCCCGGGTGTGAAGTACGTGACATTGAGCTTGCCTTGGGTCAGGCTCGTCACGACCACGCCGCAGACGTTCTGCGACTTGGCCAGGGCCAGTTCACGGACGCTCGGCCCGATCCACGCCGGATCCTCCACCTGCGTCCTGAAATGCCCGACGAAGAAGCAGACCGAGTCGAACGCATCCCACATCATCTGCTTGGACGGGACGTACTGATCGTCGCCTTGCTTGGCTCCGGGGGGATACAGCTTGGCCTGGACGATCCCGTGCGTGTAGGAGACCAGTCCGCCCCACTGCGTCTGCCCGTCGGCCCGGTCCTGCAAGGCCGCGATCCGAAACGCCTCCCGGATGCTGGGCCGGCTGAACATCTCGCCCAGCAACAGCAGCCTCCACAGGTCGGCGATGCTCAGGCTCTCGACCTGGGCGTCGAAATCCACCAGCCGGCCGCGACGGAAGCGCGGGCGGCGCGACGAATCGGCGCCGGTCCCGGCGATGGGGTTCTCCCGCCGGCCGCCAATCGCCCGGGAAATCTCCAGCGCCAACTGGACCCGCGACATCCCGGTGTTCCTCATCGGATCCCCGGACAGACCGCCAAGCAGGTGCAGGTCGCGGATGTTGAACGCATACGCGGCCCCGGCCCGCCACCGGGTGGTTAGTTCCGCCGCCGGCAGCAGCGCCCGCCGCCCCTTGGCCTGAGCGGCGACGGCGGCCAGGAGTTCGCGCCCGGTCTTGGGCACGTAGTCAAAGGCCTCCGAGAAGGTCTGCATGGCAAGGACGGCCTCGGTCCGCGGTTGCAGCTCGGCCAACATTCTCCGCAGGACAGGCGCCGGCAGCCGCGCGCTGAGGATCTCCACCGCCGAGCCGCGAGCGAAAAAGTCCCGGGTGTTGAGGCCCTCCAGCAGGGCCTGATCCCACTTCTTGCCGCAAAGCTCCGCCACCATACGCCGGTAGCGGGCCTCCTCCTCCTCGGGCAGCCGCGGCTGCGCCGCCCATAACTTGACGATGTCGGCCAGCACCTTGGGCGAGGGGTTTACCTCCATCAACTCCAGCATGGCCAGGCGCACCTTGGGGTCCTCGGCCTGGGGCAGCATGGCGGCGAGCTGGCCTTCCAAGCCGCCGTACCGCCTCCCGGCTAGAAAGGCCATCACCTCCTGGCGGACAGCCGGGGGGGTGTCCGGCTCGACCAGCACCTCCGACAAGGCCGGGCACGCCTCGGCCGCCGAGACCTCCAGCTTCTCGACCATGCGGAGTGAATCCAGCCGCTCCTGGGCCGACAGGGACTTGGAGAGAACCCGGCCGACGTTGTACAGGGCGATCGTGCGCGGGGTAAAATCCTGCGGGTTGAGCTTCTGCTGCTGCTCCAGCTCGCGCAGGTTGCGCGGGGGATGGTCCGGCAGGCTCGCGCAGCCGCCGCAGCCCAGGCAGGCAAGGACGAAGACGACGCTACCAACGCGGAAAATGGACTTCATGGAGCGTCTTTGCTCTCCTCAATCGCTCTATTGCGGCCCAGAGGTCACCCTTTCGCCGGCCGGGTCTCCGCGGCGGACTTTCTCCTTTCTTCTTCGGCAAGTTGCCGCTGCGCGGCAGTGGGAATCTTATCCAATTCGGCCTTGAGCTGTTCAAACAATTCCCGCAGCAACAGACGCTGCTTTCTCAGCCCGGCCAGCCGCCTCCGCAGGCCGCCCAGGGCCTCGCCGCCGGCGGGGCGGGTCGTGGGCTGCGATGCCGGCCGCGTCGCCGGCTGAGTCTCCGCCTGGCGGCGCAGCGGTTCGTTTGCCAGGGCCCTGTACTTCTTAAGCAGGTCCAGGGCGCGGAGCTTCTGGACCTCGTCAAGCCGGTGGCGCCGGACAAACTCGCGGACGTATCTTTCCCACTCATCCGTCGGCTGTGCGGCGAAGGCCCGGCCCGCCGGCTGGGTGCGGGCCTGGCCGGTGGTCGCCCCCGGCCGGCCGCCGGGCGGAAAAGGCGCCCGCCCGCTCATCGCCTGAAGCGACGCCCGGGCGAACTGGAATTGCGATTCCATCCGCCGGCGGTCGCCGGACAACTGCTCGCGCTGCTTGTCATCGAGCACCTGGGCCAAGGCATCGGCCAAGCCGGTAGCCTGCTTGACGAACACATCCAGCAGCGGCAGCACTCCCCCGACGAGGTCCTCCCGGATGTCAGCGGGCAGCTCCTGCCAGCCCACCTTCTCCTGGCGCATGTATTGGCCGACCGCCCGGCCTCGCTGAAACAGGTCGAAGGCCTCGCGCCCGTGTTGCCGCAAAAAGGCCTCCCGGGACTGAGCGATCATCTCGCGTACGGTCTCCTGCTGGTCCTCGTCCAGGCCGTACCGGCTGGTGAGCTCCGCCGCCGCTCTCTCGAATCGTTCGGACACCTGGTCGCAGAAATCGTTGTACTTGTCGGCGGTCTCTTCATCGACGGTGGCGGCGCCGGCTGGCGGCGGCTGCCCCCGCAGGCCGGCGGGCAGCGCAAGAACGACCGCGGCGAAACCCCAGCAGACAAGCCCGAAAAGTGCCGAATGTCGAGCCATTGGCATCGCGGGTATTGTACCGAGTGCCGCCGCAGGCGGCAAAGGGGTTTGAAAAAGCCCCCCGGCGGGGATAGACTGCCCGGCCATGAGGGCACCGAAGAAAATGAACGTTCGGCAGCAGATGGAGCTGCTGCTCCGCGGGGTGGAGGCGGCCTACTCCCCGGCCGAACTGGAGCAGCGGCTCGTGGAGTCCGAGAAGACGGGCAAGCCGCTGCGGGTCAAGTACGGCATGGACCCCACCGCCCCGGACATCCACATCGGCCACGCGGTGCCCCTTCGCAAGCTTCGCCAGTTCCAGGACCTGGGGCACAAGGCGGTGCTGATCATCGGCGATTACACCGCCCGCGTCGGCGACCCCAGCGGGCAGAACGTCACCCGCCCGCTGCTGTCGCCCGAGGAAATCAAGACCAACGCCCGCACGTACTTCGACCAGGCCGGAAAGATCCTCGACACCTCCGCCGCCAGGCTGGAAATCCGTTACAACAACGAATGGCTGTCCCAGCTCAAGCTGGCCGACCTGCTGCGGCTGGCCGGGCAGATCACCGTCGCCAGGATGATGGAACGCGACACCTTCGCCCTGCGCTACCGGGATAACGCCCCCATCGGCCTGCACGAGTTGCTGTACCCGCTGATGCAGGCCTACGACAGCGTGTGCGTCCAGGCCGACGTCGAGCTGGGCGGCACCGACCAGACCTTCAACAACCTCTGTGGCCGCGACATCCAGAAGGCCTATGGCCAGAAGCCCCAGATCGTGCTCATCCTGCCGATCCTCGTCGGACTGGACGGCAACGAGAAGATGTCCAAGAGCAAGGGCAACTACATCGGCGTCACGGACGAGCCCAACGACATGTTCGGCAAGGTCATGTCCATCCCGGACGAGCTGATGGAGAACTACTTCACGCTGGCGACGGAGCTGCCGGCCGGCGAGATCAAGACGCTGCTGGATCCGAAAGAGACCCATCCCCGCCAGGCCAAGGCCACGCTGGCCAAGACGGTCGTGGCCATATACCACGACGAGGCCGCGGCCGAGGCCGCCGCGGCTGAATTCGACCGAGTCTTTGCCGAGCGCCAGGTCCCCACCGACATGCCGGAGATCCCCGTCCCGGCCGTGTCCACGGGTATCGTCGAGCTGATCGTTTCGGCCGGCTTTGCCGGCAGCAACAGCGAGGCCCGCAGGCTGATCCGCCAAAAGGCCGTCAGCATTGACGGGCAGAAGATCACCGACGTGGACACCCGCCTGGAGCTGCGCCCCGGCCAGGTGCTTCGCGTCGGCAGGCGCCGGTTTGGTAAAATAGCGCTGTCCTGAGAAGCCGGTGGCATATGCGATTGCCGCAGCTGGAACATCCCGATGGCTACGTCGGCCTGTACGTGGTGGACTTCGGGGCGACCTGCTCGGTGGGGTACACGGCCGAGGAGGTGGCCATGCTGCTGGAGTCGGAGGCCCACGCCGAGGCCAAGGTCTACCGCATCTACGACGCCGCTCCGGACGGCCGCCTGGCCCTGAAGGGCGTGCCCCGGGAGCGGTTCCAGTTGGAGACGGGGCTGTTGTTCTATTACCGCGACCTGGAGGCGGCCCGGCGAGGGTTTGAGGAGATGCGCGGCCTGGCCAGCGCCCAAGGGCTGCCCTGCCGGGCGCAGCTGCTGCTGGGCGCCGGCGAGAAGTCCCTGCGGCTGCCTTTTGTGGTGGGACTGGCGTATCCGGCCGAGTACGACGAGGACGTGTCGCGGTGGATGCTGGACAACCAGGTGACGGCGGGCGAGCATGCCGACGGCGGGCTGGGCCGGCTGGAAACCATCCGCAGCCGCTTCCACGTGACCGAGACGGCCCAGCTGCACGCCGCGGCCAAGCGGCAGGCCAGGGACCGCCAGGAGGTCTACGCCAGCGTCGGGCGGCCCGTTCAGAGGATCGCCTGATGCGACTTTCGCGCCGCTTGCTGGCCGCCGTCATGGACTTCTTCCTGCGGGTGGCCCCGCCCAGGCCCATCACCGGCGCGGACCTGGGGCGGGCGGATTTCTCCACCCATCCCGGCGGCAGGGGCCTGCGCTTCAACCAGCGCCTGCGCGACGCCTTCCGCCGCAGGTGGCTTCGCCTCTGGAGGTGACGCGCCCCGCCGGGCGCGAAAGCACCATGCCCGGCAACAACGACATCCGCATCCTCCGCGACCTGGCCAAGCAGGTTTCCCGGATCGCGGCAAAGGACGTTCAGGACCAGCGCCGCGACCTCTGGCGCAGACACAACAGCCTGCAAAGGACCCGCCCGCTCATCTACGTGCGGTGGTTTGCCTGCCGGCAGGAGGTGCTTGGCCCGGACAAGCTCCGCTGCCAAGACCCGTTCTTCCGGAATTACGAGCGGGTTCTTCGCGAGTCCATCCTCCAGGACCGGCTGGGCGACGACTACATCATCGAGCCGTGGGTCACCGTCCAGGCGACCTACGGCACGCCCACCGGCCCGCGGCGATGGGGCCTGGAAATCCGGCACATCCCCAGCCCCGAACGCCGCGGCGCGTGGATGTTCGACCCCGCCCTGAAGACCGAGGCCGACTTCGACAGGATGGTGCCGCCGCGCCACGTCATTGACGAAGCGGCCTCATCCCGCGATCTGGGCAGGCTACAGGACGCCATCGGCGACATCCTGGAGGTCACCCTCGACCGCGGGCCGCACTATCGCCACTGGGCGGCGGACATCTCGACGGACCTGGCCCAGCTCCGCGGCCTGGAACAGCTCATGCTGGACATGGTGGACCGGCCGGCGTGGCTGCATCAGGTGCTGGCCTTCATGCGCGACGGCATCCTGCGGGCGCAATCCCAGGCCGAGGCCGCCGGCGACTGGCGGCTGTGCCACCACGAGAACCAGGCCATGCCCTACGCCCTGGAGCTGCCCGACCCCGCCGCCGACGGCACGCCCGTCAAGCGCAGCCGGCTGTGGGTGTTCATGGCCTCGCAGGAGACGACCCTGGTCTCGCCGGCGATGTTCGAGGAGTTCATGCTTCAATACCAGATCCCGATCATGGAGGAATTCGGCCTGGCCGCCTACGGCTGCTGCGAGGATCTCACCCGCAAGATCGGCTGCCTGCGGAAGATCCCCAACCTGCGGCGGATCGCCGTGACCCCCTGGGCCGACGTGCGGAGCTGCGCCGAGCAGATCGGGCAGGATTACGTCTTGTCCTGGCGGCCCAGCCCGGCCGAGATGATCTGCCGCGGATTCGACCCCGACCGGGTGCGCAGGCTCACCCGCGAAGGCCTGGAGGCCGCCAAGGGCTGCCACGTGGACATCACCCTCAAGGACGTCGAGACCATCAACGGAAACTTCGACAACCTGATCGAGTGGACCTGGATCGTCCGGGACGTCGTCGAAAACTCCGCTTGAGCCCTCACCCGGAGGACACCACCATGGAATATCGACGACTCGGGCGAAGCGGGCTGAAGCTCGGCGAGGTGGGCCTGGGAAGCTGGCTCACCGTCGGCCACGCCGTGGACGAGCAGGCTACCACAGAGATCGTGAGAAAGGCCTACGAACTGGGCGTGAACTTCTTCGACACGGCCAACGTCTACGCCGCCGGCCGGGCCGAGCAGCTCGTCGGCCAGGCGCTGCGGGAGCTGCCCCGCGACACGTATGTCCTGGCCACCAAGGTTTTCTTTCCCATGGGCGAGAAGCCCAACCAGTCCGGCCTGTCACGCAAGCACATCCACGAGCAGGCCCACGCCTCGCTGAAGCGGCTGGGGGCTGACTACATCGACCTGTACCAGGCCCACCGGTACGACAACGACGCGCCGCTGGACGAGGTGCTGCGGGCCTTCGACGACCTGGTCCGGGCGGGGAAGGTCCTGTACGTGGGCGTGAGCATGTGGACGGCCAATCAGATCATGCAGGCCCACGCCCTCGCCGAGCAGATGAACCTGAACAAGATCGTTTCCAACCAGCCGGCGTACAACATGCTCCACCGCGACATCGAAAAGGACGTCATCTCCACCTGCGAGAGTCTCGGCGTCGGCCAGCTGGCGTACAGCCCGCTGGCCCAGGGGGTGCTCACGGGCAAGTACTCCGGCGGGGCGGCCCCCACCGGCAGCCGGGGCGCCGATCCGAAAGGAGAAGGCATGTTCATGGGCCGCTACTTGCGCAAAGAGAACATCCAGCGCGTCCAGCGGCTCCAGGCGGTTGCAGCCGACCTGGGCATGACGATGGCCCAAATGGCCCTCACCTGGTGCCTCCGCCAAAAGAACGTCTCCAGCGTCATCTGCGGGGCGAAGAGGCCCCAGCAGCTGGAAGAGAACGTCGCCGCTTCCGGAAAGACCATCCCCGAAGATGCCCTCCAGAGAATCGAGGACATCCTCACCTAGAGGCGAAATCCGAAATCACAAATCCGATGGGGAGCGATCATGAGCAAGTTTCTCGGGGTCTTACTCGCCGTGGCGGCGGCCCTGCCCGCTTCGGCGGCGCCGGCCGGCGACGATGAGTTCCAGGTCCGGTTGAGCGTAACCGAACCGGCCGGCCTGGCCCGCAAGGGCGAGCCCATCTCCGGCGGCATCCCCCTGCCGGAAGGCATGTTCAAGACGGGCCAATCCTTCGCCCTCTTCGGTCAAGACGGCGGCCAGAGGCCCTGCCAGGCGCTGCCGCTGGTGGTCGGTTCGGACGGCACGGTCCGCTGGGTGCTGGTGGACTTCCAGGACGACCTGGCCGCCGGGGCGATGAACAGCTACGTGCTGCGGGCGGCGACGCCCAGAGGGCTGCCGCCCCGGGCACTCAAGGTCACCAGCGGCCCCGACGCCGTGACCGTGGACACCGGCAAGATCAGCTTCAGGATTTCCCGGGCCGATCCGTTCGGCCTTTTCAGCTCGGTCGAGGCAGGCGGCCGGCGCGTGGTGACCGGCGGCAGAATCCTTTACACCGACGGCTTCGACGGCAAGACCTACGCGGCGCAGGCTCCCGGCGAGGTGAAGGTCGAGTTGGCCGGCGCGATGCGGGCCACCATTGCCGTCAAGGGCCGCTTCAAGGGCGACGACCAGAGCCAGCTCCAATACATCGCCCGCATCACCGCCTGGGCCGGCCGCAGCGCCGTGCACGTGAAGTACTCCCTGGCCAACAGCAACCCGGATCACTACTGCTACCGCGCGGTGAAGCAGTCCGCCATCGAGCTGAAGCTCGCCGACGCGCCGGCCGGCGTGCTGCTGGGGGCGAGCAGCCCGCTGGCCGCCGGCCCGGAGGCGTGGCTGGCGCAGGGGCTCGGTTCGGCCGCGCCCGGGGCGGCTAAAGCCGCCGCCGGCGGCAAGGAAATCTGGGTCTCCAAAGGCAGGGACGACGTGGCCGAGGGTTGGATCGCCGCCCAGGTGGGCCAACAGACGATCTGGGCCTGCGACCTGTACTTCGCCGACGACCCGGCCCGCCGGCTGGCAGTGGCAGACGGCTCGCTGGTGCTCAGCGGCATCATCGAGCGATGGAGCAACCCCCAGAAGGACAGCCGGGGCCGAGAGACCGCGGCCCCGTACGCCGACACGCTGCGCTGCCTGTACGACTGCTCGCACCTGTCCAGCCAGTATCTGATCGACTTCCAGGCCCCGGCTGAAGCCGAGCAGCTCTCGCGGGCGGCCGCCCGGGCCAGGCACCGGCCGTGGCTTTTCGCCACGCCGGAATGGTATCTCCAGCGCACCCAGGGGCTGCCGTACGGGGCGTTCGGCACCCAGGCCGACGAGCTTCTCTGCTACGACAGGTGGGGCTGGAAGTACGACGCCAAAGACATCCCCGGCAGGCCGCGCAAAACCTACCCGCGCTTCTACCGCGGGACCGACAATCACTACACGCCCGAGGAAGACCCCCTCGACCAATTGCTCATCATGTACCTCCGCACGGGAAAGCGGCCCTACTTCGAGGCCGCCCGCTCCTGGGCCAACTACTGGATGGACCTGTACGCCTGGCGGACCGACGGCTGGCGGTACAAGGACGGCGGGGTGTGGTGGTACACCGGGCCCAAGGGCAACCGGCCGCAGCGGCTGCCCGACCCGGTGACGGGCACGCGCAACCACATCCCGGCGCCGTGGGCCAAGACCGTCCAGGCCCCCTGGACGGCCGAGCGGGTCAGCGACGCCTACTTCCTGGCCAACTCCAAGAGCTGCTACTGCCACAACTGGGGCCAGGGGCTGCTGGCCTGGTACTGCCTCACCGGCGACCGCGACGCCCTGGAGGCCGCCCTGGACCGCGTCGAGCAGGACATCGACACCCAGCGGCGGGCCTTCGGCAAACGCCCCGGCGCCACCGACGAGTTCTCGCGCGACTTCAACCGGGCCTCCTACCTCGCCCACGCCGCCCGCATGCTCGCCCCCGACGACGAGTTCGTCCGCCAAGCCAGTGACTTCCTGGCGGAAGTCTACCTGCGCCGCCCCACCCGCGAGCCGCGCGGGCTCGTCAACGCCGCCAAGAAGTGGCCGCGGGCCACCGACCTGAAGGCGTTCGTCGGGGAGCAGGGCCTGGCGGCCCTGGCCGAGTCGGGCAACAGGATTGACCCCGCCAGCGGGCTGATGACCGACCCGCGGACCGGCCGGCAGTGGTACGTGGTCCTCAACCCCCACACCTGGATGTTCCCGCCGCTGTCGCGGGCGATGGAGCTTTACTACCGGCTGACCGGAAACGAAGACGCCATGGACTGGACTATCGCCTACGGCCAGGCGGCCGCCCGCGTGCTGTACCAGGAGCACGGCTTGCTCACCTACGGGAGCATGCTGGTGGATTTCCCGGCCCGCGG
>LJUF01000070.1 GCA_001303665.1 Phycisphaerae bacterium SM23_33
AGCGCAGCAGCCGCTGGCGAAGCCGCTGGTCGGAGCGTGTCTCCGGACACGGCATGGCGACGATCTCCCCGGTGCCCAGGGGCACGGCCCCCTTCGCCAGCATTCGCAGCCAGGCAAACTCCGCCCCGGGGTCCTCCAGGTCGAGGATGGCGTCGGCGGCCAGAATGATCTCGAATCGCCGCTGCCTCAGCCCCACCACGGCCTCGACAATGCCGTGGGCGCTGCCGGCGCCGCACACGATGAAGGTCTTGGCGTCCAGCTCGGTGATCAGCCGCTCGATCCGGCCGTGGGCGAAGATGTCGGTGAACCGCATCTCGAAGATGACCTGCTGGTATTGCTCGAAGATGTCCTGCGGCAGGTCGGTCACGTTCCGCAGGCCCAGGTCGATGCAGCGCGGCAGCACCGTGCCGCGGACACGTTTCTCCCCCTTGGTCTGCTCTATGCAGTGCGGCACCGCCGCCAGCGGCCCGATCTTTCCGTCCCGCACGCGCAGCACGGTGGAGATCACGGGGACACGGTTCTTGCGGGCCCAGGCAAAGAGCCTGCGGACGTTCCTGGCCGCTTCCACCGACTGGGCGTTGAAGCACGACCCGCCGGGCGAAAAGAAGTCCCGTTGAACGTCTATGTCAAGCAGCACCTTGCTGTAGTGCATGCCTTCCTCCTGGACAGAATACGAACCAGCCAATCTGCCTGTTCGTAGAATTTTAGGCATTCTTATCTGTTGGATTCCAGTCGGACCGGCCGTCGCCGCCGGCCGCAGGCCCTTGGCGGCCGGGCCGGACCGGGCCCCCCGGAACCCCATCCGACCAAGAAAATGCTCGACAAGCCCGTGCGGAAGTGGCAGTAATTATCCAACTGGGGCCGTGGGCGTGCGGCTGCGGCGGAAGAGGCGATCGCACATGATAATTGATTGTCATACCCGGATTTGGGCCTCCCCCGACCAGCTGGGCGTGGCCTCCGCCGCCTGGCTGGCGCGCAACGGCGGGCAGGGGAATCTGTCGGCGGATTCGGGTGACCACTCGGCCGCGGCCCGGGACGTCACCAAGACGCTGGTGTGGGGCTTCCGCAGCCAATATCTCTCCGCCGACGTGCCCAACGGTTTCCTGGCCGACTACGTCGCCCAGCACCGGGAGAAGGTCATCGGCATCGCCGGGCTGGACCCGGCCGAAGCCGACGCCATGGAGCGACTTGGCAATATCGCCCAGCGAAGCGAGTTTGCCGGCATCACCATCAGCCCCGCCGCCCAGGGCTTCCACCCCGCCGACACCCGAGCCATGCCCATCTACGAATTCTGCGCCCAGCGGAAACTGCCCGTGTTCGTCGAGTGCGGCACCGACTTCGCCCCCCAGGCCGTGCTGGAGTTCGCCCGCCCGCACCTGTTCGACGAGGTCGCACGAACCTTTCCGTCCCTGACCATCGTCATCTCCGCCATGGGCTTCCCCTGGGTGGGCGAGTGCATCGCCCTGCTGGCCAAGCAGCCCAGGGTGTACGCCGACGTGGCGGCGATGCTCCGACGCCCGTGGGAGGCCTACAACGCCCTGCTGATGGCCCACCAGCGCGGGGTCGTCCACAAGCTGCTGTTCGGCAGCGACTTTCCCTTCCTGACGGCCGCGGAGGCCATCGAGCAACTGTACCGCCTCAACCAGATCGCTCACGGCACCAACCTGCCCGTGGTGCCCAGGGAGACCCTGCGCGGCATCGTGGAGCGGGACGCCCTGAGCGAGCTTGGCCTCGAATAGCCGCCCGCGCCGCCAACGGCCTTGCCGCCCGGCCGGCGGCGCTGGTAAGATGAAACTCCGGCTGAGTGCGAGATACCCGAGGGCGATTCCGAGAAACTGGGAGCGAAGGCATGAACAGGACGCTGACGATTCTGGCCGCGGCATTGATATGCGTCGCCATCGGCTGCGAGAAGAAGCGCGAGAACCCGCCCGAAACAGCCAGATACGATCCCAGGATCGACGGGCCGCCCGACATCCTCGCCCCGGCGGCCGACGAGAGAATCCTGGCCGACCAAACCAGGGTCACCGCCCCGCGCCCCGTTGTGGTGCCCGCCCCGCCGGCACCCGCGTCGGCCACACAGGCCGACCTCCAGGCCCTCAAGCAGCAGATGGCGGCCGCGATGGCCGAAGCCAAGGGCGGAAACGTGGCCGGACTTGCCGCGCTGTTTCCCGATTCCATCGCAACGGGCATGCGCGACATGCTGCTGCTGCCGGGAAAAATGCAGGCCTTCGAGCAGCTCGTGAAGGACAAGCTGGGCATGGAGCTGCCCGACAAGTTCAAGTCCGAGACGTCGGGCGCCATCGCCGGGGCCGGGCCGGGCCCCGCCAGCATGAGTCCCGTCGGCGACCTGGAAAAGGGCTCCGTTGACGACCTGAAATTCACGATAGACGGCCCGAACATCGTCGCCACCGATCCCAAAGGGCAGAAAACCGTTTTCGTGAAAACAGCGCAAGGCTGGAAGATGCAGGTCCCGCCGGAGGCGCAGAAATTCATGACCCTTATGCTCGAAGTGGCGGAGGCAGCGGTAAAGGTCACCGACACCCTGACCGCCGGGATCAACGACGGCTCCATCACCAAGGACAACTTCGAGGCCAAGGCCGACGAAGTGGGCGAGCAGCACATGAAGGCGCCCATGGAGAAGTTCGCCAAGATCTTCGGGGAGATGATGAAAAAGGGCTTCGAGCAGGTGCCGACGCCCGCGCCGCCCACCCCCACGCCGGCGCTGCCCACACCGACCCCGACGCCCGCCCCGCCGGCCCCCGGCGCCGACACGGACATCGCCGCACTCAGCCAGCAGCTCTCGACGGCCGAGCAGGCCGCCAACGCCGGAAACGTCGAGCCCTTCCTCAACCTGTTTTCCGAGCCCACCGCGGGAACGTTCCGCAAGGTCCTGACCCTGAAGAAAAAGGCCGACGACTTGAAGCCGGTGCTGAGCAAGCAATTCGGCGTGCTGGGCACGCACCTGCTCAAGGCCCAGTTCGACCAGACTGGCGCCATGGCAAAGAAGGTGCCCGCGGGGCCGGTTGCCAAGATGACCTTCGCCAAGGACGGGTCCAACATCCTGCTGACGACCCAGGACATTGACGAAGCCATCGTCTTCGCCAAGACCGCACAGGGCTGGAAGGGAAGCCTCTCGGCCGGGCAGGAAAAAGAGGCCGCCGACAAGGCGGACCTGGTGAACCGGATGATAAGCTTCTTCGACGAGCTGACCGCCGGCATCAACGGCGGCTCGATCACGAGCGACAATCTCGACCAGAAAGTGATGGAGCTGCAGATAAAGCACGCCTTGATCGATGCCAGGCGCGAAGCGCCGCGGAGGACGACGTTCTGACCTGCGGCGCAACTGCCACAGGACACGACCCGTTATAGCTGCTGGCGGCGGGGGAAGGCCGGCGGGCCTTGCGCCGTGTTACGATAAGAGTCGAACATGCAATTATTGCGCGCACACAGCCTGACCGAGGCCTATCTGTACCTGAGGGTCACCCCCTGCCCGGACTGCTCCGGCGGCCCCTGGCAGGTGCAGGACCAGCCCGCCGCCACCGCGGACGCCCCGCCCCAGCCGCCGCCGGGCCGGGCCCTCCGCGCACGCTGTCAGCAATGCGGCGCCCGGCGAGAGTTCGTTCTGGAAGGCGTCGAGCCGCCCGCCGGAGGGCTCGCGCCCGGCCCGGCCGAGGTCATCAATCCCACGCCGGCGGCCAGCGAGATCATCGACCTGGGCCAGTGGGTGAGCCTTTTCTACCTGCTGGTCGGATCCGCCGACCGGGCGGCTGACAAGGCCGAGACCCGCCGGCTGACCTTCCAGGCGGCCCAGTGCCTGGACGAGGCCCTGAAGTTCTACGCCGGGGACGATGAGCTGCCGCCGCCGTCGGCATTCTTTGTGGAATCTTCGCGTCAGGCCTTCGCCGAGCATCCGGAGAAATTCGCCCGCCAGCGGCTGCGCGACTTGCGCGGCAAGCTGCCCGACCACCGCGTCATGGCCCGGCACCTCGCCCGCGACGCCAACCGCAAGGAACGGAAACGCTGGTGGCCGTTCTGGAAAAGCTGAGCACGCCGGCGCTCCCGGCCATCCGCCCGCCCAGCCAGGCCCGACCCCGCCACACAGCCAAAAAGCTTTTGTTTTCGACCCCGAAATTGATATCCTGCCAGTCCCCGCGCGGTATTGGATGCGGCTATTGACAGCTGAAGGAGTTGACAGATGGCGTATGTGATTACGGATGAATGCACGGCCTGCGGGACCTGCGCCGAGAACTGCCCCGTTGAGGCCATCAAGGAGGGTGACCCGATCTACAAGATTGATCCGGAGACCTGCGTGGACTGCGGCCAGTGCGTGGACGTCTGCCCGGTGGAAGCGATCAAAGAGGTATAGGGCCTGCGGACACAGCCCACCGTGCTTGGAGGCCCTGCCCGGTGGCGCAAGTCGGGGCCGCCGGCCCGACAGGGCTTCGCCGGCCCCCCTGGCCCGCAGTCGCGGGCGGGAGCCCTGCGAGCCGGCGGCCCCAGATGCACGCGTTCCGCCTGCCGGGGGCGCAACCTTTTTCGCTGAGCGGGGAACCTGAGGTCGGGTCTCTCGTCTACACTGGATGATCTGGTAGACTGCTAGAATGGTCAGGAGCGGAAGCTGAAGACCCGGCCGAATCGCCGGAAACACGCAGCTTGAGGGTGCGACTCATGCGCAAGTTCATCCTGGCGGCGGTGCTGGGGCTGTCTCTCTCGGTCGGCATGGCACAGTCCCGGCCGGGGGAGGTTCAGCCCCGCGGAGCGAGGACGCGGCCGGGGCAAACTCAGCCGGCCCGGACGCGCCCGGCGGCGACGCAGGCGGCCGGCCTGGACGCGGCCAGGAAGCTGTACTGGCAGGGCAAGTACGAGCAGGCCATTGAGGCCTACAAGGAGCTGTGCAAATCGCCCGCGGAGGCCCTGGCGGCGGCCAAGGGCCTGGCCGAGGCCTACGCCGTCATCGGCAAGTACGACGAGGCCGCGGCCGCTCTCCGCGCCGGCAGTGCCCGGGCGGCCAACGACGCGGAATGGCACGTGCTGATGTCGCGCCTGCACGCGACGGCGGGCCGATACGGCCCGGCCCTGGAGGCGGCTCGAGCGGCGGTGCAACTGCGTGACGACTGGGCCCCGGCCCTGCTGTGCCTGGGGGAGATCCTCGAGACCGTGGGAAAGAAAAAAGAGGCCATTGAGGTCTACAAGGGCGTGGCCAAGGCCATCGAAAAAGAGCAGTTCAACAACGACCCGCCCAGCCTGGTCGCCGCGGGGATGATCCTCGACCGCATCGCCATCCTCACCGGGCAGAAGGCCTCCGAGCAGGCCCAGAACATCCTGCACAACTATTTTCAGCGGGCCTACCAGGACGTGGACAAGACCTACTGGCCGGCCAACCTGGCTGCCGGCATGCTGCTGCTGGAGAAGCACAAGCACCGCGAGGCCGACACGGAGTTCAAACTGGCCGCCAAGCTCAACAAACGCATCCCCGACGCCCTGGTCGGCACCGGGGCCATCCGGCTGAGCCAGTACGGCTTCGAGCAGGCGCTGGCCGCCGCGGATGAGGCCCTGAAGATCAACCCCCGGCACGCCGACGCCCGGCTGCTGCGGGCGGCCACGTTGATGATGTGGCGGAAGTTCGACCAGGTCGGCCCCGAACTGGAAAAGGTCCTGCAGTTCAACCCCAACCACCTCGAGGCCCTGTCCCTGATGGCGGCCCTGCACGTGCTGACGCTGACGCCGGAAAAGGCCGCCCCGTTCATCCAGCGCGTCGAGCAGATCAACCCCAACTACGCCCAACTGCACGAGATCATCGGCGGCTGGCTGGCCGCCGCCCGCGAGTTCGAACAGGCCGAAGAGCACCTCAAAAAAGCCATGCAAATGGCCCCCGAGCTGGCCGGGCCCGTCACCGACCTGGGCCAGGTGTACATGCAGACCGGGCGCGAAGACCTGGCCAGGCAGACCCTGGAAAAGGCCTTCGCCATCGACGACTTCCGGGCCGACGTGCTCAACTACCTCCGGCTGCTGGAGAAGATGGACAAATACTCCGTGAAGGAGACCGAGCATTTCATCATCAAGGTGGACGGCCGGTACGACGAGGTGCTGCTGGAGTGGATCGCCGAGGTGGCCGAGCGAATCCATCAGGAGGTCTGCCGCGACTTCAAGCACGACCCGGTCGAGGCCCACGGCGGCAAGACCCTGGTGGAGCTTTTCCCCAACCACCAGGACTTCTCGGTGCGGATCACCGGGCGGGGCTGGATCGGCACCATCGGCGCCTGCACCGGGCGGGTCATCGCCATGCCCGCGCCCGACCCGCTGCGGGGTAGCTTCAAACAGTTCAACTGGTACGCCGTGCTGCGGCACGAGTACACGCACACGGTGACGCTGTCGGCCACCAGGAACCGCATCCCGCACTGGCTGACGGAGGCCTGCGCCGTCTGGGAGCAGCCCGACCGCCGAAACTTCCCGGCCGTGGCCCTGCTGGTGGACGCCGTGCGGAACAACAAGCTCTACCCCGTGGCGGAGCTGAACTGGGGCTTCATCCGGCCGCAGCCCGGGCGGGGGCGGACCGCCCGCACGCTGGCCTATGCCCAGTCGGAGTGGATCTTCGAGTATGTCCAGGAGACCAAGCGCCCCGAGGCCGTCATCAAGATGCTCGAAGGCTTCCAGCAGGGCTGGACGCAGCAGCGCGTGTTCAAGGAAGTGCTGGGCGTGACCGAAGCCCAGTTCGACAAGGAGTTTGCCGCCTGGGCTAGGCAGCAGGTCGTCGCCTGGGGCTTCGACCCCGAGCCGGTGCCGAAGCTGGCCGAGGCCGCCAAGGCGGCCAAGGCCGATCCCGAATCGGCCAAGGCCCAGGCCGACCTGGCCGCCGCCCTGTATCCGGACCGCCGCCGCAGGGCGCAGGCAGAAGCCGCGGCGCGAAAGGCCCTGGACCTGGAGCCCGACAACAAGCGGGCCCTGGCCGTGCTGGGAACGCTCCTGGAGGGCAGCCGGAAGTACGACGAGGCCATCCAGACGGCCCGGCGGCTGGAGCAGGTGGATGCTCGTTCGGCCACGGCCGCGAAGATCCTGGCCCAGTGCTACGTCGCCAAGCGGGAATGGACAGACGCCATCATCGCCCTGGAGAAGTACAAAGCGGTGCTGCCGCTGGACGCGTACGCCTATGAGGAACTGGCCAACATTTACATGCAGCTGGGGCGCCCTAGAGAGGCCCTGCCCAACCTGATCGAGCTGCACCGCCGGACCCTGAGAGACCCCAAGTACGCCCGCCAGGCGGCCGACATCTACCGCGCCTCCGACGCCCCCAAGGAGGCCGTCGAGTTCTACGAGCAGGTCCTCCAGATCAACCCCTACGACACCGGCGTGTACAAGGCCATGGCCAGCCTGTGCCTGAGGATCAAGGATTACGACCAGGCCACCCGGGCCATGCGAAGCGCCTCCCTGCTGGAGCCCCAAAACGCCGAGACCTGGGCGCAGCTGGCCATGGTGTATTACCGCGTCGGCCGGGCGAAGAAGTCCCAGGACCTGCTGTCCAAGGCCCGCCAAGCCGCCCAGAAGGCCCTCGAGCTCGACCCCGACAGCTACGGCAAGGAGGTGCTGGAGCTGATCGACCAAGTGGGGAAGCTTTGATCGATTCCCGATGCGGGCTCGGTGTCCCGGCCAGCCGGGGCTTCCATCCGCCGGCGCTATCGAGTCTAATCCCCTGACGTTCGCCAGACGTTCACCGGCCGGGCGCCGGCACGAAAACAGCGGTGGGAGCGGCCATGACAATCAAGGAATTCCAGGACTTCATCCGCCAAAAGTACTACGCCCGCGACAGCCAGCGCGGCACGCCGGGGACGTTCCTGTGGTTCGTCGAGGAGGTCGGGGAGCTAGCCAGCGCCCTGGGCGGCGACGACCCGGACAGCAAGGCCGAGGAATTCGCCGACGTCTTCGCCTGGCTGTGCACGCTGGCCAACATCAACGGCGTGGACCTGGCCAAGGCCGTCGAGAAATACACCGTCCGCGGCGTGAACGGCTTCAAATAGCCTCACCGCCCGCCCCGCTGCCCGAGCCCTTTCGTAAACAGGCGGCGGCGCGGCAGGCCGCAGGCCCGGACAAACAACGTGCTTCCGCCCGCCACCGGCCGGGAAGTCTCTTCAAGGCGTTCCGCCATAACCCCTTACGCAGCGAATCCCGCCTGAAGCCGTGCAGGGGTCCGCGATCCGGCCGCCAAAATCCGGCCAAACATCTTGCTATCTCGGAGATTTGCGTTAAAGTATCACTTGCAGTTCACTTCTCGGACGGTGCAGTGTCGTGATCAGTCGGGTCCTATCTCAGGTCTCGCGTCTGGGCAGCAGTGGCCGCGAGGACGGCCTGATTCTCATGTCTGACTTTCCATTCTTTCGCGGCGGGAGGCGTTTGCCATGGCCACAGGCAAGGTCAAGTGGTTCAGTAATGCCAAGGGATACGGCTTCATCCAGGCCGACGACATCGAAACGGACATCTTCGTCCATTACAGCAGCATCCAGGCCGAAGGCTACCGTACGCTCAAGGAGGGCGACCCGGTCACATTCGATCTGGTGGACGGACCCAAGGGCCCCAAGGCCGAGAACGTGGTAAGAGCGGAGGCGGCGTCGTAGCCTCGGCCGGCGGGCGGCCGTTCGCAGCCTGTCAAACGGATCGGGGCAAACGCAGCGGCCTGCCGCGCAGGGCGGCCGCCGCAGGGGAGCTTCAATCCACCGCAACCCGGCTGATCCGGTCCCCCAGCCGGGTGATGATCTCATAGCCGATGGTCCCCGCCAGCTTGGCCAGGTTGGCCACGCTGTGCGGCGCCGCCGGGTCGGGGCTGATGACCTCCACGTGCTGGCCCACCTGGGCGTCGGGCACTTCGGTGATCTCGATGATGGTCTGGTCCATGCTGACCCGGCCGCGGACGGGGCAGTCCACGCCGCCCAGCCGCATCGAGGCGGCGTTGGAGAAGCAGCGGAAATAACCGTCGCCGTACCCCACCGGCACCAGCGCTACGCGGGCGTCGCGCTCGAACCGGTAGGTCATGCAGTAGCCGGTGGCGGCCCCCGCCGGCACGTCCTTGATGAGCACGATGGGAGCCGTCAGCCGGAGGGAAGGCTTGAGCGGCAGCTTCTTGTGCAGGGTCTCGGCCGGCTGGTAGCCGTACAGGGCCATGCCGGGACGGACCATGTCCAGGTGGGTCTGGGGCAGGTCGATGGTGGCGGCGGAGTTGGCCGCGTGCAGGATAAGCCCCTTGGGCCCGCCGCTGGCCTCCACCGCCTCCATGAACCGCCGGTGCTGGGCCAGGGTGACGGTCTTGTCGCGGCCCTCGGCGCAGGCGAAGTGGGTGTACAGCCCCGTCAGGCGCAGAAATTCCGCCTGCCGGGCCTGGGCCACCAGCTCCGGCGCCGCCTCCGCCCGAATGCCGCCGCGGGTCATGCCCGAATCGATCTTGACGTGCACCTCAGCCGGGCGCGAGGCTTTTTGCGACGCCTCCGCCAGCAGCTTGACCTCCTCGGGCGTGGTCAGCGTCAAGATCACGTCGTGGACGATCAGCTCGGCCAGGTCGGCCACGGGCGAGGCCCCGGCCGTGGTGAACATGAGCACCGGCCGCTGCCACCCCAGCCGCCGCAGCCGCTCGGCCTCCGAGCAGATCGCCACCCCCACCATGTCGGCGGCCTCTTCCATCACCGGCAGGATCTGCTCGATGCCGTGGCCGTAGGCGTTGGCCTTGACCACCGGGCAAAGCTTTACCCCCGGAGGCAGGAGCTGGCGGATCAGGGCGATGTTGTGCCGGATCGCGGAGACCGAGATTTCCGCACGCAGATAGCCGTTCATGAACGCAAGAGATTACATCGGCGCCCAGTCCGCCGGAACGCCCATCACCGTCTCCGATTCCTTTCATCGTCACGCCCGGCCGTTCTTCTTGCCGCGAAATTCCTGAAACGCTAGGATTCAGCGCGGCCCGGCCGGCCGGGAGGAAACGGATGGCTCAAAGCGGCGATTGTCGGCCCAAACCCCCGGCCCCGGTCCGCGCCCTGCGACGCCTTCCGGGCCGGCGCCTGCCCGCCGCCTTGGCCGCGCTCCTGCTGGGTGCGGCCCCCTGCGCGGCCGCGCCCAAAGCCCCCGCCCTCAAGACCTACCAAACCAGGTACTATGTCATCCACACCGACCTCGACCGCGACGGCGCCCGCGAGGCGGCCATCCGCATGACCGCCATGGCCGAGGAGTACCACCGCAGGACCAGAGGCTTCAGCGGCGTCATCCGAAGCCGCCTGCCCTTCTACCTCTTCCGCAGGGCGGAAGACTATTACGCCGCCGGCGGCCCACGCGGCAGCGCGGGGGGATTTACCGGCAGGGCCCTCATGGCCATCGCCGGGGATCACCCCACCGACTCCACCTGGCAGGTCGTCCAGCACGAGGGGTTTCACCAGTTCGCCCACGCCGTCATCCGCGGCGACATCCCCGTATGGGTCAACGAGGGATTGGCCGAGTACTTCGGCCACGCCATCTTCACCGGGGACGATTTCGTTACCGGCGTCGTCCCGCCGTACCGGCTCCAGCGCCTCAAGAAGGAGATCGAAGCTGGCAAGCTCATGCCTTTCCGCCGCATGATGCAGCTCAGCTACCGGCAGTGGTCCGGCGAACTGGCCATTGCCAACTACGACCAGGCCTGGTCCATGGTCCACTTCCTCGTGCACGGCGAAGACGGCCGGTACCTCAAGCCCATGTCGGGCTTCATGAACGACATCGGCCGGTCGCTGCGCTACGAAAACGCCTGGGTGAAGAACTTCGGTCGCGACATTGACGGCTTCGAGAAGCGCTGGCGGGAGTACTGGCTGGCCCAGCCGACCAATCCCACCGAAGACCTGTACGCCAAGGCAGCCGTCGCCACCGTCACCGGCTTCTTCGCCCGGGCCTACAGCCAGAAACAGACCTTCGCCACCGCCGCGGAGTTTTTCCAGGCCGCCGAGCAGGGCAAGCTGAAGGCCCACAACAAGGACTGGCTGCCGCCCGTGCTGCTGGAGAAGAACCTGGCCAAGGCCAAGAGCCTGGGCCCATGGGCCATCGAGAAGCCCCAGGGGCTTCCCCCGCTGCTGACCTGCACCGCCGGCGAAGATAGGAAATTCGTCGGCCTCTTCAGGGTCGAGGCCGGCCGGGTCGAACAGGTCCGCGTCCGCCTCGAAGGCCGGGAACAGCCTGACCGGCTCCCGGAGCCGGCCACCAGCCCCGGCGAAGGCGCCCGGCCGGCCGTGCCCTCCGCGCCGCAGGCGCCCTGACGCGGCGGGGCTGCGCTCCCCGCCGCCGGTTGGGACAAGCCAGCGCTGATCCTCGCTGTCGGC
>LJUF01000071.1 GCA_001303665.1 Phycisphaerae bacterium SM23_33
TCGTTTCGGTGGCATTCTGGTCGGTGACCGGTTCGGTTTTCTCCCGCGCGTTCGTGCTGGGCGGCGGCATCGCCATTGCCCGGATGGTGGGCAAGGCCGGCTATGGTCAATGGGGCCTGGTCGTGGCCACGGTGCAGATGTTCGCCCAGTACGCAGCCTTCGGGCTTGCCGTCACGGCGACCAAGCACGTGGCGGAGCTCAGGCACAGCGATCCTGTCCGGGCCGGGCGGGTGCTGAGCCTGGTGATGGTGTTGGGCCTGATCCTGCTGACGGTGACGGCGGCGGCGTGCGCGGGGTCGGCCTACTGGCTGGCACACGGGCTGTACAACGTTCCCGACCTGTTCGTGCCTCTGGTGATCAGCAGCGTCCTGCTGTTCAGCATGGTCGGGACACTGATGATTCAGGGCGCCTTGGCAGGCTTCGAGGACTTCCGCGGAATCGCCCGCGTCAACTTTCTCCAGGGTCTGGCGTTCCTGCTGGCGACGATCCCGCTGACGTGGTGGCTGGGGCTGTCCGGCGCCGTCGTGGCGATGTCGGTCTCCTACGTCCTGGCCCTGGTCCTTTCGCTACAGGCCACGTTTCACTGGTGTCGGGGGCACGGCATTCCCCTGGGCACCCGGGGCATCTGGCGGGAGCGGCTGATCATCTGGCAGTACGGCATTCCCAGCCTGCTGGGCGGCAGCGTGAGCGGCCCGGCGGCAACGTTCAGCAAGGCCATCGTGGCGCGCGTTCCCCAGGGCCTGGCCGGCCTGGGCGGCGTCGAGGCGGCCTTGAAATGGCAGATGGCGGTGCTGTTCGTGCCCGAGGCCGTGCGCCGCGTGACGCTCCCGATGCTCTCGCGGCTCCGGGGCGCCAAGGACCGGCGGCGCTACCTCAAGGCCCTGTGGGCCAATATCGCCCTCAACGGCGGGGTGGCGCTGCTGGCGGCGCTGCCCGTGATGATTCTCAGCCCCTGGATTCTGGGCCTCTACGGCCGGGACTTCCGCCAAGACTGGGACATCATGGTTGTCCTGGTCGGGGCCGGCGTCTTCCAGGCCGTCAAGAACGTCCTCTCCCAGGTCACCGCCAGTCTTGAGAAACTGTGGTGGAACTTCGGCCTGGCGCTAATCTGGGCCGCCGTGACCCTCGGCGGCACCGCCCTCATGGTGCCCCGTTACGGGGTCCGCGGATACGTCTGGACGGTGGCCTTCGCGGCGGTGCTGAACATGTTGATGTACGCCCTGGCCTCGGCCATAATCGTGAAGCACCGGGGGGTCTTCCAGACGATGGCTTCGGCGCAAGGCACGGAAGGGAAATGAGCCACGGCGAAGACACGCCTGAGGTCGAGCCGCTTGCGCCGGGCAAGACGCTGGGTATCGTCACGGGGAAGCTGTATTACGAACACGGCGGGCGGTACTACACCACCGGAGGGATCAACTCGTACGTTCTGGGGCTGGCGGCGCACTTCCGGCGCACCGTGCTGGCCGTCCCGGTGAAGCCCGCCGACCGCGTGGACCACCTGTCCCACCTGCCCGAAGGGCCCGTTCGCGTGTTCCCGCTGCCTGCCTGGACGCATCGCGGGGCGGCCGTTCTGGCGGCCTGGCCGGTGGTGAAGCGGCGCCTGCGAGAGGCCCTGGCGGGATGTGACATCGTCAATCCCAGGCTGTACATGATGGTGAGCATGGCGGCGATCTCGGCCCTTCGCCCGGCCGGCGTGCCGCTGTTTCTGTCCCTGACCGGTGACTTCTCTGGCCTGCGGCCGAAGGGCCCCCTGCGGTTCCTTTCGCCCAGGTACTGGGCGATCCCCTGGGTGAGCAGGGCGCTGCGGGAGAACTTCACTTTCGTGCACGGGGCGCACTTGGCGGAAATGTACGCACTGCGGCCCGGGGGCTATGCCCCTACCTACAGCTCGACCTTCCATGGGGGCGATATCGCCCCGCGGGCGTGCCATCCGCCGCCGCCGGGGCAGCCCATCCGGCTGGTGTTCCTCGGACGCCTCAGTGAGGGAAAGGCCCTGGACACCTTGCTGCGGGCGATGGCGGACGTCGCAAAGGGCGGACTGGAGTTCGCCCTTGACGTCATGGGCAGCGGCCCCATGCGCCAGGGGTGGGAACGGCTCAGCCAGGACCTCGGCCTGCGGAACGTGGTCTTCCACGGCAACGTGCCGCAGGGGCCGCGCTGGCGGGAATTGACCGGGGAGGCCAACGCCCTGGTGCTGACCTCCCTGGCCGAGGGCGCGCCCAAGGTCGTCGTGGAGGCCCTGCGCTGCGCCCTGCCCGTGCTATCGACCCGGGTCGGCGCCGTGCCCAGCGTCATCCGCGAGGGCGTCAACGGCTGGCTGGTGGAGCCCGGCAGCGTGGAGCAGTTCGCTGCGGCGCTGAAGGGGATGGCGGCCCTCAGCGGCCAGCAATGGGTGGGGATCTCGGAGGCGAACCGCGCGTTGGCGGCGAAGTATACCATAGAAGAGGTCTCGCGCGAGATGGTGGAAGTGCTGATCGCCAAGGGACTGTTGTCTGAGGGCCACAGGTGAACTTGCCATGACGGGCACTGCGGCCAAGCCGGCCTCCGGCCGACGACTGCGCGTGCTTCAGGTCATCGCCGGCGTGGGGATGGGCGGGCTGGAGAACCAGACCGCGGCCTTTTTGGAACGGTACGATCGGCGCCGGTTTGCCATGGACGTGTGCTGCGCGCAAAGCACGGAGGGGCCCCTGCGCGACCGCTTCCTTGCCACCGGGGCCAGGCTGCACCTTTGCCGCTGGTCCCCGCTGGTTTTTCCTTTTGTGTTCAGGGTGTACCGGCTGCTGCGGCGGCAGCGGTACGACGTGGTCCACGCCCGGGCGGCGGAGCTCAGCGGCGCCGTCATCCTGGCGGCCAGAATGGCCGGGGTCCCCGTCCGGATTGCCTCCTACCACCACACCAAGATCCGCGACACCTCCGCCCGCCTCAGAAGCTTGGCGATCCGTTTCCTGCAGCGAATGACGCGAAAGTACAGCACCAACATCCTGGGGATATCCGAGGCGACGCTGGAGGCGTACTTCCCTGATTGGCGACGGCATCCCGAGCTCTTCGAAGTCTGCCATAACGGCATAGACCCCGCGCGATTCCAGCAGCGCGTTGACCCCGCCGAGGTCCGCGGCGAGCTGGGCATTCCCCCCCAGGCCGCGGTGGTGGGCAACGTGGGCAGCTTCCGCGAAGCCAAGGGCCATCGAGTCTTCGTACAGGCGGCGGTGGAGATCGCCAGGCGACGTCCGGACGCGTGGTTCCTGCTGGTCGGCGACGGCGCCCTGAGGCCGCAGGTCGAGGCGGAGGTGGATCGGCTGGGGATGAAGCAGCGCTTCGTCTTCGCGGGCGTCCGCCAGGACATTCCGCGGATGCTTGCGGCGATGGACGTGTTCCTCATGCCGTCCCAGCACGAGGGCTTCGGGACGGTGGCCGTCGAGGCCCAGGCCGCCGGCGTTCCCGTCGTCGCCAGCGACCTTGCCAGCATCCGCGAGGGGCTGTGCCCACAACTGCACCCGTTCTGCCGCGACCCGCAGGACGCACCCGGCTTCGCCGGGGCGGTGACGCGGCTGTTGAAGGCCCCGGCGCGGAGGGCACAGCTCGGCCGCAGCGGCCGGCGGTACGTGCTGGAGAGGTTCTCGATCGAGCGAACCGCCGACCAGTTGCAGCGTATTTATGGCGGATGTCCCGAGTGCCGACGCTAAAATGCGATATTGCCGTTCTGAGACCGCGGGCGGCTGGTGTGTGGGGCCGGCCGGGCCGGCGGGACGGCTGCTAGGGTGTGGAATCGGGGCAAGGAGGATGTGACGTAGATCCACGTGGATTTCCGCCGGGGCTTCGGCGCTGCGGCCGACCCCACGGAGGGTTCACTGCCCTCTGCAAAAGGGCGTTCAGGTGCGGCCCGGGAATGACGATATGCTACACGGGCCCAATATGTTCAGCCGTCCGGTGAAGGAAGCAGAATGACGTCCAAACTAGCCATAGCCGCGGTCGTTTTGTCCCTTGTTCTGCTTCTGGTCCGGAACTTGCGGTTGGCTCTGGCCCTCATCCTGGTGACCCCGTTTGTGGGCTATCCGCTGTACGTGCTTGTCACCGGGCGGGCATCGGCCTTCCTCTTGCCGGAGGGGCTTCTTCCGGTAACGATCCTCATCTGGCTGTTTTCGACCCGCGCCCCCAGGCCGCCGGTCTCTCGATGGTTTCTGGGTCTGTACGTGTTCTTTGCCCTGTCCTGCTATACCACGCTGCTGTTTCCCGGCCCGGTGCCGATGCGCTATACGCTGTTCCATTCGGCCAGGTGCCTGGAGATCCTGTTCCTGTTCCTGCTGGCTTCGACCGTGTACATCAGCGACGGCGCGTTTCGGCGGATCCAGTACGTCATGGTTATAGTGGGGGCCGCGGCCGGCGTTGCCACGGTGTTGCACGGCCTGGGCGTGATCAACATCGATTTGCCCGTCTATATGTCTGCCCCCTGGGGCGAAGGCGGCAGCGCCGACATCGGCAGCTACGAGGGCTTCATCGGAATCCGGCGGCAGACGTGGACGGCGATGCTGTTGCTGTGCGCCTGGAACGGCGTGGCCTTGGCCAATGTCAGCCGCCGCGGCCGGGCTTTGCTCCCCTGGTGCCTTGCCGTCGCGGCGGGCATCGGGGTGACGTTCGGCTCCGCTCGATCGGCTCTGGTGGGGATGATGGCCGCGGTTGCCTGGTATCTGATCAAGATCCAGAAGACCAAGGCCTTGTTGTACGCGGCCGCGGGCGTCACCGCCCTGGTCTTACTTGGGCCGAGGATTTCCCACGTCCCGGTCGTCCAGTATCGAATCGTGCAGCATCTATTCGGGCTTGTCGCGGAAGGCGGCGTGAGCAGGGACATGAGCGCCTTCAACCGTCTGCAAAACTGGTCCGCTTCCCTGGTGTTCCTGCTGCGGAATCCCTGGGCCCTGATTGTCGGCATCGGTCATGGCAACTACGTGGCGCTTCGGGACTACTTTCACGCCGGCCCGGCTGCTCACGGGCACAATATCTATATTCATTTTCTGGTCGAGACGGGCATCATCGGGTTGGCCCTGTTCCTATACACGTACGGACTGATCTGGCGTCGCGTCACCAGGATGGTCTTTTCCGACGACCCGGGTCGCAACCGTCTGGCCCGGGCCGCGATCAGCGCCGCGTTCGTGGGCGTCGCGGTAACTTCCGTGTTCGACACGGTGCTGGCGGTGCCGTACGCTCCTGGCTACCCGTTCATCCTCATGTTCACCACGTGGATTGGGATTCTGGCAGGTCGGGCCCATCAACAGGCGGTGGCCGCCTCCGAGTATCAGCTTTCGGAGGATTGGTACGGCGCAGGGGGCCTGGTCGCCCCTGAGCCGGTGCGAGCCTGGCAGGGCGGCGAAGGATATGCCTAGGCTTCGGGCGCGCCTGGTGCGGGTCCGCTGTGGCATCTCCGTCGTGGTTGGCCATCCACGGAGAGCCCGGACTTCTGCCCGTGGTTTGGGGCTTGCCGTTTAGGGCCGCGGAGGGCTCCGGAAGGAGAGCGAAGCGATGCTGCGAGGGCTGTATGACCATTCGCCCCGCTTCTTTCAGACCCTGATGATGAACGTCTACGCCCGTGCGAAGATAGGCATACGCTTTTCGGGCAAGTACCCTCAGTTCCTGGACGAAGTGCTGCGGATGCAGTGGCTTGACGCCGGGGCCCTGGTCGCGTGGCAGAAGAGGCGTTTCGCCGCGATTTTCTCCCAGGCTCAGCAGCATGTTCCCTATTACCGCCGGCTCTTTGCGGAACACGGGTTCCAACCCGCGAAAATCGATGATCTCCAGGAGCTCCGCAGGCTGCCGGTGCTGGAAAAAACGCAGCTTCGCCGGAACCCGAAAGATTTCATCAATCCCACCCGCAAGATCGCCTACCTCATGAGGACCAGCGGCACCAGTGGCGCGCCGATCGCCACGCCGTACTGCGCCGAGTCGCTTCAGTGGACCACGGCGCTGATCACCCGCTTCTACCGTGCAGCGGGGGCGGACCCCCGCGACCGGTCGATTCACCTCAGCGACCCGAGGATCGTCCCCCATTCGGAGAAGCGCGTGTTCTGGCGCCGCAACTGGGTGGACAACTCGCTGTGGTTCTCGCTGCATCACCTCAAGGGAGACAACATCCCCGCGTTCTTTCGGGCCATGCGGGATTTCCGGCCCGTTTACATAGACGGATATCCCACGTTTATCGGCGAGATCGCGCGCTGGGTCAACGCCGGCGGCCTGGCGGGGCAGCTGCCGCTGGCGGCTGTCTTCACCACTTCCGAGATCGTCACGCCGGACGTCCGGAAATGCATTGAGCGGGCCTTCGCCACTCGCATCCATGACATGTACGGTGCCACCGAGGGCGCTCCCATTATTACTCAGTGCCCGGTTGGGACTTACCACATTGTGCCCGAGTCGGGCATCGTCGAGTTCCTGCGTCCGGACGGGAGCCCCGCGGGGCCCGGCGAACCGGCCGAAATGATCGTGACCAGCCTGCGGATCTGGAGCCGGCCGATCCTGAGATACCGCATCGGCGACACAGCGGTCCTGGGCGAAAAGCCATGCCCTTGCGGGCGCTCTTGGCCGGTCGTAGAACAGCTCAGTGGCCGGAGGGCCGAGTGGATCGTGACGGCTGACGGCCGGCGGCTGTCCATGTTCAGCTATCAGGTCTTTCAGGTCGCCCGCAACGTTGAGGAGTCACAGATCATCCAGCATGCGCTGGATCGGTTTGAGGTGAAGCTGGTCACTCTGCCCGGCTATGGTGACGAAGATGAGGCCGTCATCCGCCGACGGTTCGAGGAGATCCTCGGCTATCGTGCCAGAATAGAGATGCGGTACGTGGACAGCATCCCCCGGACCGCGGGCGGCAAGCGGCCGGCCGTTATCAGCCACGTGGCTTCCGGCAGCTTTTCATCGCCGAGCGACGGAGCCGGCGCCCCGGAAGACAGGAAGGCATGAAGCTTCTGTTCACCCATGAGCTGCACGCCGTGGAACATGGGGGTCGGTTCTACAACCCCGCCGGCGTGATCAACTACGAGGCCCTGTGCAATTACTTGCACACCATCCGGCAGGGCGTGGTGGTGCTGCGCTGCGGCCGGGTGGAGAAGGTCGATCCGGGCTGGCCCCGGGTGGACGGCCCGGGGGTGGAGGTGCAGCCGATCCCCGAGTTCGGGCGGTTGGGCCAGTTCCTGAAGGCCTTGCCGGCGACCGTCAAAGCAATCTGGAAGGCGATCAATCGCACGGACCGGCATGTCCTGCGCCTGCCCGGGCCAACCGGGGCGCTGGTGGGACTGGTGCTGTTGCTGCGCGGGCGCCGCTACGGCGTGGAGCTGGCGGGGCACTACGAGGTCGAGGTCCTGCGTGAGTTGATAAGACGGCGGCGTCTGGGTCCGGCCTGGGGGCCGGTGGTCATCAATTGGCTCATCGCCCGGCTGGTCAGCCGGGCAGTTGCGGTCGGGTACCGCAGCCGCTACCTCAGGTCGCTTTATCCGAGTTTTCGCCGGGACCGGGAGTACGTTTTTTCGGGGGCGGTGCTCAAGCCGGAGATCGTCACTGGCCCGCGTGAGGCCAGGCACTTCGCCAAGCGCCCCTTCCGCGTGGCGTCCATCGGGCGGGTGGGGTACGCAAAGGGCTACCCGCTGCTGGTGCGGGCCTTCGCCCGGGCGCGGGCGCAGACCGACGTGCCGATGGAGCTGGAGATCGTCGGCGACGGGGATGAGATGCCCGAGGTCCGCCAGCAGGTCCATGCCCTGGGGCTGGACGGGGTGGTCTCGCTGCCGGGGCGGGTCGAATGGGGGCCCGAGCTGTTCGCCAGATTGGACGGTGCTCACCTGTTCGTATTGGCGTCGTTGATCGACGGCATGCCCCGATCCGTTATCGAGGCGATGGCCCGCGGCATGCCGGTGATCTCCACGACGGCCGGCGGCATCCCCGAACTGGTGGACGCGCAGTACCTCGTGCCTCCCGGCGACGAGGATGCCCTGGTCGCGAAAATCGCCGCCCTGGTGGGCAATACCCGGGGATTGGCCGAAATGTCCCGTAGGAGCTTCGAGAGGTCGAAAGAACACTGGCCGGCCAGGCTGGACCGCGCCAAACGCGGCTTCTGGGGCCGCGTCGTTCGTTATGCTCGATAGAGGTCAGGCCCGTCGTGGGAACAAACCGAAAAAAGATCCTCGAGTACCTGCGATATGATTTACCGTTGTGGCTCGTACGGACTCTGACGAACTGGTGGCCCGACGTCGGCGCCGCCATCCGCCTGCGCGGGAAGCTGTTTTCGCCTTTCATCGGCAAGTGCGGCGGGAGCTTCACCGTCGGCCGGGACGTGACCATCCTCGTGCCCAGCCGGCTGACGGTCGGCGACAACGTCTACCTGGCCAAGGGCACCTGGATTGAGGCCAGCGGGACCGTCCAGCTCGAGGATGAGGTCATTTTCGGGCCATACGTCGTGGTCGTATCGACCAAGCACGGCTTCAGCGGCGGCTCGGCCCGTTTCGGTGGGGTGCATCCAGCGCCGGTGAAGATCGGGCGCGGCAGCTGGCTGGCGGCCCACGTGGTGGTCGCGGCGGGCGTGACCATCGGGCGCGGCAACCTCGTCGGCGCCAACGCGGTGGTCACCAGAGACACGCCCGACGACGTCTTCGTCGGTGGCGTTCCGGCGAAGGTCATCCGCCCGCGCCAGGACAATCCCAGCGAGGTGCATGGCCGCCGTGACATCTGAGGTCTCCGACACCTCCAGGCCGATCCGCCTGTGCGTGATCGTCAATCCCTCCTTCGGGCTGACGCTGGCCTTCGGCAAGCGCTGGCAGTACCTCATGAGCCGCGGGTTCGAGTGCACCGCCCTGGCCGGGCCGGGACCCGAGCACGAGACCCTTCAGAAGATCGGTGTCAGGACCCACGCCGTCCCCATCCAGCGGTACCCCAGCCCGCTGAAGGACCTGGTTTCACTGACCCGGCTGTGGTGGTTCCTGCTATGGCATCGATTCGACGTCATTGACGTCTCCACTCCCAAGGCCGGTTTCCTGGGGGCGCTGGCGGCCAGGCTCAGCGGGCACCGGCGGCTGGTATACACGGTCCGGGGCAGGGCTTACGAACACATGACCGGCCTGAAGCGCCGGCTCATGAACGCGTGTGAGTGGCTCTGCTGCCACCTCGCCCGCCGGGTCATCCCCATCAGCCGGGAACTGGGCCAGGTGCTGGTCGATGAGGGCCTGTGCCCGGCCGACCGGGTCTGCGTCATCCGTTCCGGCTCCAGCAAGGGCGTGGATCTGGAGCGGTTTTCGCTAACGGCCGGGCGGGCGCGGGAGGGGCGCCGGGTCCGGCGGGAATGCGGCCTCGGCCGCGACGACTTGGCCATCCTGTTCGTGGGCTGGATCCGCCGCGACAAGGGCGTCAACGAGCTGATCCGGGCCTACGGCGAACTGGCCGAGGAATACCCCGGCCTGCACCTTATCCTGCTGGGCGACTTCGAGCCGTCCGACCCGGTCGAGGAGGAGGCCCGGGACCGCATCCAGACGCATCCGCGGATTCACCACCTGCCGTGGCGTGCCGACCCGGCCCCGGTGTATGCGGCCGCCGACCTGGTGGCGTTCCCAAGTTGGCGGGAGGGGTTCGGCAACATTCCCTTGGAAGCCGGCGCCATGGGATTGACCTGCGTCGCCAGCGACATCGTGGGCTGTCGCGAATCCGTGCAGCGGGACGTCACCGGGCTGCTGTTCCCCCGCGGCGACACCCACGCCCTGCGGGACGCGCTGAAGCGCCTGATCGACGATCCCCAGCTGCGCCAGAGGCTGGCGGCCAACAATCGGCGCAGGGTCGAGAAGGAGTTCCGCCAGGAGTTCATCTGGGAGGGCATCGTCGCACTCTACCGCGAACTGCTGGGGCTGTCGCAAGGGCACGGGCGTCCCGCCAGGCCGGGCAAGCAGCACCTGGCCGGGGGCGAATCGTCCCGTTGATCGAGTTCCGGTCCATGAAGGTCGGCGCCAAGCGGATCGGCCGGAAGGTCTTCCGCCGCTTCATGGAAGCTCTCGATGCGATGCAAGGCGGCGAGGCTGAGGATCGACTTCAAGGCTGGCGATGATCCCCTGCCGACAATGGGCCGCCATGGATTTGAACCACAGACCTCCTGCGTGTAATGCAGGCGCTCTGCCAGGCTGAGCTAGCGGCCCGGAGACATTTCAGCAGCCATTATATCGGCTTTGTTTTCCCCCGGCTGCGGCAGCGGATGTTTTTCTGGCCGCCTGGGCAGGATGTCAGTCGTCGGGGGGCGGTGATGTCGTGCCTTCCTCCTCAGCCCAGGCCAGCGGCGCCGGCTCCGTGCCCGTGATGGACCGCGACATCCCGCCGATCTTGCCGAAGACGCCGTACTTGGGGAAGGTGAGGGCCAGGCGGGTCCAGAACCTTGCCGCCGCCCGGGTATTCAGCATCGGCCGCAGCAGCCAGTGCGGCACGAACACGCGGCGCAGCGGGACGGCCTGATGTCGCATCCGCAGCTTGAACCGGTGCAGGCTCAGCGGGTGCACGCCGGCCTGGACGGTGCTCAGCCCCGAGGACACCCAGGCGCGATTCTCCTGGATGAGCATCGACCGGGTGATGACGTAATACAGGGCGTTGTTGGGCGACTTGCCCATGCAGGCCGTCGCCGACTTGGCGGCGTCGAACAGGGCCCAGTCCTCGAGCTTCAGCACGGTCAGCCAGGCCGCCAGCTCGCCGGCGTCCCAGGCCCCCCAGACGTCGATGAACTTCGACCCCCGGCGGGCCTGGACGAACTGCTCGTAGGCCGTCCGCGAGGGAATGGGGTAGCCGTGCCGCTGGTCGGTGTCGGCGTAGGCGGTGTAGCCCTTCTCGGCCAGCTCGTCCCAGGAGCACAGCCGGACATCCAGGCCCTTGAGGCCCGCCCGAACGGCCGCCCGGGTCCGCTTCTTCAGATCGGCCATCTCATAGCTGCGGTCGCGGCAGAGGTAGAGAAAGCAGTCGGCCGGATGGCTCTGGTCGGGTTCCAGGAGGTAGCTGACCACCCAGATGCCGGGTTTGCGGAGCAGGCGGCGCAGCTCGCCCGGGTCCGCCGGGTCGGTGCGGGAAAAGGGCAGCCGCATCAGCTCGCCCCTGGCCCCGGGCACCCAGGCGCCGGCCCCGTCCGCCGACAGGGCGCAGACCTGCCCGACGCTTTCAAGGCAATCAACGTACTCTCTCAGGGTTCCCCCCGGCGCCGGCGCTACCTTGGCGGGCTGCTCGGCCATGTTCTCCCTCGAAACGCCTGCCCTCGCCAAAACCGCGGCTTGTCCTGTGCATCGTCTCAGAAACGGATTCTGCTCACGGAAAAAAGCCAAAACAAGG
>LJUF01000072.1 GCA_001303665.1 Phycisphaerae bacterium SM23_33
TCAGCCTCGCCCAGGCGTATCACGGGACCATGCTGGCGGGCCTGGCGGCGATCTTGGCCGGGCGGCTCCGCCGCTTCCCGCCGAGCCAGCGGTTCCTGCTGGTCGCGGCGGCGGGCTTTGCCGCCAGCGTGGCCGTGTCATTGGCCTTCCGCCTGCTGGGCGGCCCCCTGCCGCTGGAGGACCTGGTGGCGGGCCTTCAGGTGGCGTACTGGCTGGTCCTTTGGCCGACGGTGCTGGTGGTCTGCCGCAGCGACGCAGACTGCCGCCGGGTGCTGGCGGGCGTGGCCCTGGCCGGGGTGTACGCGGCCCTGTCGGTCATCTATTTCTATGTCGTCGGCGGCCAGGCGGCCTCGCCCTACCCCGACATCGCCGCCAGCGCCGGCGGGCTCCACACCGCCAAGGGGCTGGGCGGGATCCTGATCACGGGGTGCGTGTGCGCGGCCTGGCTGTCGGGCCGCCGGTTCAAGCTGCTGGGGTCATTGGCGGTGGTGGTCTGCCTGGCCGGGCTGTTCCTGACCTACCAGCGCGCGGGCCTGGTGGCCATGCTGCTGGCGCTGGCCTGGCTGGCGGTGTGGTACCTTGTCGGCGGGCGGAGCAGGCCCGATGCCGACTGGGCCGGCCGGCTGCTGGTGGTGGCCGGGGTGGCGCTGGTGGCTATCCTGGCCGTCATCGGCACCTCCGACCTCCAGAAGCGATGGCAGGACCTGCCCGATCTGGACAAGGCGGGCTCGGCCCGCATCGCCTTCTGGCGGGTCGCCCTGGAGCACTACGGCGCGCTGAGCCCGGCCGAAAAGGTCTTCGGCATCGGCTATGCCGCCCTGGCGGAGGCGATGGCGAACCTCTACGGCTCGAGGATCCACACGCACAGCGACGTGCTGGACGTGCTGGTGATGTTCGGCCTGCTGGGGCTGGGTTTCTGGCTGGGGGTGCAGGTGGCCGCCCTGCGGATGATCTGGCGGTGCCGGTCCGCGGGGCCGCTGTTCGCCGCCTCACTGGCCGTCTACCTGGTGATGCTCAGCGAGGGCGTGCTGACCGGGCAGATCTTGGCGCCGCACGTGATGGGCGTGTACCTGATGAGCCTGGCCTGCTGGTATCAGCTGGCGGGCCCTCACGGCGGCCTTTCGCCGGCCGGCCCGCCGCGGCCCGGCTGCCGCACCCCGATGTACATCGGGGCCCCCGGCGAGAGCGGGCAGGGGGGCGGGCGGACGTGATCACGACTTACGCCATTGTCCACTTCTGGCCGCTGGGAGGGGGCTTCCGGAAGCGCATGGAGATGCTGACCGGGGCCCTGGGCTCGAAGGGGCGCGTCCTGCGGATCCGCACCCTGGAGGCGATGCTCCGGCTGGCTCGCAGTCGCCGGCTCCGCGCCGGGCAGGTCGCCGTGCTCGTCTACACCAGCCTGCTGGCCCCGATGGTGGCGCTGCTGCGGTTGATTCGGCCGGCCGCGCCGGTCTATTACATGGTTCGCGGCGATGAGATCACCTGTGCCCGCTACGCCGGGCGGCGGCTGCGGGCATGGGTGGCCGGGCGGTTCCAGAAGATGCTGGCGGCGGTGGGCTGCCGCTTCGTCTTCGCCTCCGAGGACCTTCAGCAGGCGTTCCTGGAGCGACTGGGGGCCATTGCCCGCCGCTGCGTGCTGCCGAACACCCTGGGCCGACCGCTGCCGCCGATCCGCCCCTTCGACGGGAGGGTGGCCCTGGTGGGGGATTTCGGCAGCGTCAAGAACATCGAGGCGGTCCTGGCGGGCCTGTCCGGCGGGGAGTTCCACGTGCACCTCTACGGCAACCGCAGCCTGCCGCCGCAGTGGGCCCGTCCCTGGCTGCACTCGCACGGCCCGGTGGAGGACGTGCCCGCCAGGCTTCGCGACTGCACGCTGTTGGTCCTTTCCAGCCTCAGCGAGGGATTTCCCAACGTGCTGGTGGAGGCCCTGCAAGCTGGCTGCGGCGTGGTGGCCCACCGCGATTTCCCGTTCCGGCGGCTGCCCCTGAGCCCGGCGTGGCGGTTCCGGCTGGACGGCCACGGTGAGGACCTGCGGCAGGTGTTGTCACGGCTGCGGCGGCAGCGCCGCGACTTCAAGGCCGACAACCAGGCCCTGGTCCGCCTGGTGGAGTCGGACTGGAACCGGCGCGTGCGGGAGGTCTTTCAAGCGGCCGGCGGGAGGGCGGCATGAAGATCACCTTCTGCGTGCTGAAGAACCCGGCCTTCGGGGGCGGGATCGAGAGGTACACGGTGCAGGTGGGCTCGCGCCTGGCCCGGCGGGGGCACGAGGTCCGGGTGTACTCCATGCGGCATTACGGGCCGGTGCAGCCGCGCGTGGAAGGGATGCGCGTGGTGGACGTCCCCTCGATTCCGCTTCGGCCGATGGAGAAGCTCTCGGCCAGCGTGTCTGCGGCGGTCCGCACGCTGCTGGACGACCGCTCGGACATCGTGCATTTCCACCATGTCGCCGCCGGCTGGATGGCCTGGGTGTCCAGGCTGCGCGGGCAGCGGTGCGTGCTCCAGTCCCACGGCCTGGCGTGGCGGACGCCGCAGTGGGGCCGCGCCGGGGCGATGTTCCTCCGCTTGCTGGAGCGGCTGGCCCTGAAACAGTGCGACGTGTTCACCGGCTCGTCGCTGGCCCCATCCCCAGTGGCGCCGAGGTCAAGCAGCCCGTGGCCGCCCGCGAGATCCTCCGCCTGGGCCTGGCCGAGCGGTCGTACATCCTGTACGTGGGCAGGCTGTCGGAGGAAAAGGGGGCGCATCACCTGCTGTCGGCCTACCGCCGGCTGGCGACGGACTGTCGGCTCGTCCTGGCCGGCCCGCCCTGCGGCCGGCGGTACTACGGCCGTCTGCGCGACCTGGCCGGGGCGGACCAGCGAATCCTTTTCACCGGCCCGGTGCGGGGAAGGCTGCTGGAGGAGCTGTTCAGCAACGCCAGGCTCTACGTGCAGCCTTCCCAGCTGGAGGGCCTCTCGCTGGCCCTGCTGGAGGCGATGAGCTACGGCAACGGCTGCCTGGTCAGCGATATCCCCGAGAACCTGGAGGCGATCGGGCCGGCCGGGTGGCACTTCCGAAGCGGCAGCCCCGACAGTCTCGCCGAGCGGCTGGGCGGGCTGCTGGATCACCGTGAGGAGGCCCTCGCCGCCGGGCAGCTGGCCCGCACACGCGTGCAGCAGCATTACAACTGGGATCGCGTCACCGACCGGCTGGAAGCACTGTACCGCGACCTACTGAGTTGGCGGCGGGCCGCCTGAGCACGCGGGCACGGCGCCCGGCTGCCGTGGCTGTCCCGAACCGGCGTGTTCTCCTTTCTTCGGACAAAACGTGGCCGCGGTGGACAGCGCTGCGCCGGGCGATCAGCTTCCGGGCCGAAACGCCGCCCTCTTGCCGCCATTTCGAGCGGGAGCCCGCCTCGGCTGCCGGCACGGCGCTGTCGGTATAACTCTTTACCTCAAAGGGCGTGACGGTTATCCTGGATGTTTGGTCGAGGCCGGCGGCCGGCGGCGGTCTGGGCGCGGTCGGGTCGGCCCGTCCTGGCACCGCGTTTGCGAGCGGTCTGGCCGGAAGGACATGCCGGTGACGTCGAAGCGCGCATTTACGCTGGTTGAGCTGCTGGTCATCGTCGGCATTATCTCCCTGCTGGTGACGATCCTGATGCCGTCGCTGGCCCGGGCCAAGCAGCTGGCCAGGGAAGCGATGTGCCTGACCCGGCTGGGCGGGCAGGTCCGCGCCATCTATCTCTACGCCATGGACAACCGCGGCCGCATCCCCGTGGGCCCGGCCAATCCGCTGGGCAGCACCTATCCCTACGAGGGCATGCCCGACGTGCCGTGCAATACCGTCGCCACCAATCGGCTCTGGATCGGCATGCTCAAGACCTACGACGGCTGCGGGGCGCTGATCAAGGCTCAGATGCCCTTCGAGGAGGGATTCTTTTGCCCGGGGGACGATTCCAGTGACCCCGTGCAGGAGCTGGCCAAGCTGCGCGACCGGGGCGGGGCGGACGCCCACGGGTCATACCTGTACCGTCAGCTCGACCAGACCCGCTCCGCCCGGTGGAGCGATCTGGGCACGAACGACGAGGGCTGGCCCGCCAAGGCGCTCATGATGGACATGAACTGCCGCATGCCCGGCTACATGCTGCGGACGAACCACGGCGGGAAGAAGGTCAACGTGGCCTACGTGGACGGGCACTGCAGTTCCCACGACAACCAGCTTGACCCGTACACCCTCCGCGAGCAGGACACGCCCAATCCCTTCACCCGTCTGGACGAGATCCTCAAATACGCCGACCGCCACGAGTGACCGGAAAGGCCGACCCGCCGCCGGTGCCCCCGTGCGGCGAGCGTTGTCGGTCCCGGCCGCGGCAAGCCAAAAGCGAAGAAAAGGCGACGTCGCCGGATTCCGGCTCCGGCGACGTCACCCTGCCTTGGCGCCTTCGGTCGGCACGACACGACTGAAGTCGTCTGAACCTGTCCTCCTCAGCCTGGGCGATTGTTTCACTTTGCTTCGGGCGGCATCAGCACGCTGTCGATGATGTGGATCACCCCGTTGCTGCATCCGATGTCGGTCTGAATGACCTTGGCGTCACCGACCATGACGGTGTCGTCCTGGACCTTGACGGCCAGCTCCTGGCCACGTCGGCGGCCATGAGCTCTCCGGCGACCACGTGGTAGGTGAGGATGGCCTTGAGCTTTTCCTTGTTTTCGGGCTTGAGCAGGTCCTCCAGGGCGTCTTCGGGCAGCTTGGCGAAGGCCTGGTCGTTGGGCGCGAAGACGGTGAAGGGGCCTTCGCCTTTCAGGGTTTCGACCAGGCCGGCGGCCTCCAGGGCCTTGGCGAGGGTTTGGCTTTCTCGGGCGGCGGCATGACAGTTTTCCGGGCGCAGCCGCCCGGGGCCAGGATCAACGTGCCGACCAGAATGGCAGCCTGCACTTTGGAGAGTTGAAGTTTCGCGGCCATGGTGCTTCCCCTTTCCACTCAAGTTTTGCCGACCCGGAACATGAACGAACGAACCCGCAAGCACGCTCTCGATTCTTATTATATGCACGCTTCCGGGTTTACTTGCGGGGCGGCAGGACGGCCCGTGGCAGCGGGCCGGGGGGCGGGGCTTTGGCCTTGCCAGGACGGAGGGGGCGGCGTAGAATCCAGCGGCTGGAAGGGCCGTCGCGGGCGTAGCTCAAGGGCAGAGCACCGGCCTTCCAAGCCGGCTATGTGGGTTCGATTCCCATCGCCCGCTGTGCCGGGCCGCTGGGGGGGTCTTGCGGGCGGCGGATGCGGCTGGAAACGGGGCTTGAAAAACTCGGCAGGGCAGCGGAAAATTTCTTTGACGCGTCTGGACGATTTCGTATAGTGGGATGTTTGCCCGCCGGGGAGGGAGGCGGTGTGTCTTGGCGGCGGTACGGCGAGACGGGACGTGGACAGTCTTGCCGTTTGTTTTATGCTGCTGTAGCTCAGTGGTAGAGCGCGTCCTTGGTAAGGACGAGGTCATGGGTTCAACCCCCATCAGCAGCTGCGTGGAAGGTGAAATGAGCTGGGCGCCGCCAAGGGCTTCAGGCGGCGGGCCGGGGATAACCGGCTGAACCGGATACAGAGGCGATCCCAGACAACCAAAGAGGAGCGTGGAACATGGCCAAGGAAGTCTTTCAACGGACGAAGCCGCACGTCAACGTCGGCACCATCGGGCACGTGGACCACGGAAAGACCACGTTGACCGCGGCGATGACACTGGTCCTGGAGAAGCAGGGGCTCTCGAAGTACCGCAGTTACGACGAGATCGCCAAGGCTTCCGAAGCTCACGGTCGCCGTGACGCCACAAAGATCCTGACCATCGCTACCGCCCACGTGGAGTACGAGTCGGCGAAACGCCATTACGCCCACGTGGACTGCCCCGGGCATGCCGACTACGTCAAGAACATGATCACCGGCGCCGCCCAGATGGACGGGGCGATCGTAGTCGTCTCGGCCGCCGACGGCCCCATGCCCCAGACCCGCGAGCACGTGCTGCTGGCCAGGCAGGTCAACGTCCCGGCCCTGGTGGTCTTCCTGAACAAGGTCGACCTGGTGGACGATCCGGAGCTTCTGGAGCTGGTGGAGATGGAGGTCCGCGAGCTGCTGAGCAAGTACGAGTTCCCCGGCGACGAGGTGCCGGTGATCAAGGGCTCGGCCACCCGGGCGCTGCAGAGCCCGGACGACCCGGAGGTCACCAAGCCCATCCAGGATCTCATCGACGCCCTGGACAGCTACATCCCCGAGCCGGTGCGAGAGGTGGACAAGCCGTTCCTGATGCCGGTGGAGGACGTCTTCTCCATCAAGGGCCGGGGAACGGTCGGCACCGGCCGGATCGAGCGCGGCAAGGTCAAGGTCGGCGACTCCGTCGAGATCGTGGGGCTGGGCGAGACGCGCAAGACCACCGTCACCGGGGTTGAGATGTTCAACAAGACGCTGGAAGAGGGCGTGGCTGGCGACAACGTCGGCTGCCTGCTGCGCGGCATCGAGAAGGACCAGTTGGAGCGAGGGCAGGTGCTGGTCGCCCCCGGGTCGGTCACCCCGCACGCCAAGTTTGAGGCGGAGGTGTACGTGCTGACGAAGGAAGAGGGCGGCCGGCACAGCCCGTTTTTCACGGGGTACCGGCCGCAGTTCTACTTCCGCACCACCGACGTCACCGGCACGATCAAGCTGCTGGGCGGGGCGGAGATGTGCATGCCCGGCGACAACGTGACCCTGGAAGTACAGTTGCTGAACACGCAGATCGCCATGGAGGAGCAGCTTCGCTTCGCCATCCGTGAAGGCGGGCGGACCATCGGCGCCGGCGTGGTGACGAAGATCCTGGAATAGTGCCATGGCCAAGTCCAAGGCCAGAGAGTACGTCTGGCTGCAATGCAGCACGTGCGACGCCCTCAACTACCGCACGCAGGTGCGGGCGGCGGGGGGCACGCGCAAGCTGTCGTTGAAGAAGTACTGCCCCACGGAACGCAAGCATACGGAGCACAAGATCAAACGAAAATAGACCGCCTCCGGCGCCCGGGCGGGCGAGCCGAAGGGATGCAGGGGCCGATGAAAGCCCTGTGGCTTGCCGCTGCTGGGCCGGACGCGCAGAGGCCCGCGCCGGGGCTGATACGGCAGTAGCTCAACTGGCAGAGCAGCGGTTTCCAAAACCGCAGGTTGGGGGTTCAAGTCCCTCCTGCCGTGGTGAGCGCAGCGGTCGGCCGGCGGGGGCGGACCGACTTGGCCAGGCGAAACCATCGTGGCTTTCGAGACCTATAAACGCGGACAAGGCAAGTACACGCGGATCACGACGTTCGTGGGCGGCGCGGCCGTCGGCGTGCTGGTGGCCAGGTACGTCTGGGAAGAGCTGAAGGGCGTGACGCCCTACGTCGCGTACGGTGTGCCTTTGGTCATCTTGGCGGCCGCCTTCATCCTGATGTACTGGATCATTAACCGTCCCCGCAGCGCCGACTTCATGATCGCCACCGAGGGCGAAATGAAGAAGGTCTCCTGGTCTAGCAAGAAGGAGATCGTCGGCGGCACCAAGGTCGTCATCGTCACCACCCTGCTGCTGGCGGTGCTGCTGTGGGCGGTGGACCTGGCCTTCTCGTTCTTCTTCAAGAGCCTCGGCGTGCTCCAACTCGCCGGGGACTGAACGCCCCGGCGGGCACGGAAACAACCCATGGGCAAGCAATGGTACGTTCTTCGGGTCGCCTCCAACAAGGAAGAGCAGGTCCGGGAGGCCCTGGAACGCAAGGTCAAGATTGAAGGCCTGGAGGGCAAGATCGGGCGGATCCTGGTGCCCACCGACCGGCGTCCCCGCCCGCGCACGAGACCGAGCGAAAAGAAGTTTGTCGAGCGCAAGCTCTACCCCGGGTACGTCTTCATCGAGATGGAGTTGGAGGAGGACGGCAGCATCGGCGAGAAGCCCTGGTTCCTTATCAAGGAGACCACCGGGGTGGGCGACTTCGTGGGTTCCAGCGGCAAGCCGGTGGCGATGAGCCAGGCTGACGTAGACAAGATGCTCATGCAGGTGGAGCGGCCGGAAGAGGGCTCCACCCTGGCCGTGGAGTTCAAGAACGGCGACCAGGTCAAGATCAAGGAAGGGGCCTTCGAGGGCTTCGAAGGCACGATCGATGAGGTGCTGGCCGACAAGGGCCTGGTGCGAGTCATCGTGACGATTTTCGGGCGCGACACGCCCGTGGAACTGGAATACTGGCAGATAGAGAAGTCCTGACGGCGGCCGAGGCGCGGCCGCGTGGCCGGGCAGGTTTCGGCCGGCGGCGGCAATCGCACCTTGTTTTGCTAGGGTCCCTCGGACAGCGAGACTGAAGCATGGCGAAGAAAATCGTGGCCAAGATCAAGGTTCAGGCCCCCGGCGGGCAGGCCACCCCCGCGCCCCCGATCGGGCCTGCCCTGGGCCAGCATAACCTGAATATCGGCCAGTTCGTTGCCCAGTTCAACGAGCAGACCAGGGAGCACAACGGGACCATCGTCGGCGTGGAAATCACCGTGTATGCCGACCGCACCTTCACCTTCCTCGTCAAGAGCCCCCCCGCGGCCGTGCTGCTGAAGCAGGCGGCCGGGATCGCCAAGGGCTCCGGCACGCCCAACAAGGAAAAGGTCGGCACGGTCACCCGCGCGCAGATACGCCAGATCGCGGAGACGAAGCTGGCCGACCTGAACGCCTTTGACCTGGAGGCGGCGATCAAGCAGGTCGCCGGAACCGCCCGCAGCATGGGCGTGGAGATAGTAGACTGACTCAAGTTGCCGGCCGCGGCTGGCGGATGAGTAACGAGGGCGCGACTGCGCAAGGGCGGACCGGCAATGCAGACACGGCCAAACCACGGGCCGGTAACAACAGTGGGACCCGCCGGCGCGGCGGGCAGAGGAGCGCGTGCATGGGCAAGCCGGTCCACGGCAAACGGTATCGTTCGGACCTGGAAAAGGTTCCCGCCCAGCCGGTGCCGACACGAGAAGCGGTCAGGATTCTCAAGCAGTTCGCCCCGACCAAGTTCGACCAGACGGTCGAGCTGGCGGTCTGGCTGGGCATCGATCCCAAGCAGTCCGACCAGCAGGTGCGGGGCTCGATCTCGCTGCCGCATGGCATCGGCAAGTCCAAGCGGGTGGTGGCGTTCTGTGACGAGGAGCAGGCCAAGGCCGCCCTGGCCGCCGGGGCGGTGGCCGCCGGTGCGGACGAGTTGATTCAAAAGGTCCAGCAGGGCTGGATGGACTTCGACGTGGCGCTGGCCATCCCCGCCATGATGCGGAGCGTTTCCCGCCTGGGCCGGATCCTCGGGCCCCAGGGCAAGATGCCCTCGCCGAAGGCCGGCACGGTCGTGGAGGACGTTCCCGCGGCCGTGAAAGAGTACGCCGCCGGCAAGATCGAGTTCCGCAACGACGAAGGCGGCAACCTGCACGTGCCGGTGGGCAGGCTCAGCTTCGATGAGGACAGCCTCACCGAGAACGTGGAGGTGTTTCTGGCGCGGGTGCGGGCGGTGAGGCCGGCCACCACCAAGGGACAGTACATTCGGAAGGCAGCCTTGTCGGGGACGATGACTCCGTCGGTCGCCCTGGAGGTTGGGTAGGTGCCAGCATGAGCAAACCCGTAAAGGCGATGCTTCGCAAGGAGCTCATCCGCCGCCTGGAAGGCGTGGATTCGCTGGTGGTGTTGAGCCTTGCCGGCGTGGACGGACCGGCCACCAACCAACTTCGCCGAAGCCTGCGCCGGCAGAACATTCTCCTGGCGGTTGTGAAGAACGCCATCGCCCGACAGGCGCTGAAGGAAGAGAGGTGAAGAGATTCGCGCCCTGCTGGTGCGGGGCGCGCTGATGCAGGGCGACGTGTTCGGCCCTGAACGCGTGGAGGAACTGAGCCGTTACCCCACGCGCGAGGAGGCCCTTGGTCGGCTGGTGCTCCTGGCCCGGTCGGCGGGGGCACGCCTCGCCGGCGCGCTGCTGGGGCCGGGCGGGGCGATTGCCGGCGTCCTCAAGGCCATCCAGGACCGCGGCGAAGGACAGCCAGCGGCGGAGGCGGCTGCCTAGCCTCACCGTCGCGGCGGCTGGAGCCGAGCGGAACAGCAGAAAGACCGGCTGCGGATTGGTCCCGGCGGGCCGGGATTAAATGAGGTCGCGGTGGCCTCACCTATCAGGCCGGGTGCGTCATACGTGAGATTGGAGTCGGACATGGCCGAAGAAGCTGCTGGCGCCGTGGCGGAGCCCAAAGCCGCGAAAGAGTATGACAAGAAGATCGTCAAGCTGGGCGACGAGATCGTGGGACTGACCCTCAAGGAAGCGGTGGACCTGGCGAACTATATCAAGGAAGTCCACGGGATTGAGCCGGCGGCCGGCGCCGCCATGATGGCGGCGCCGACGGCGGGCGCCCCGGCGGAGGCGCAAGTCGAGGAAAAAACCGCCTTCGACGTCATCCTCAAGGCTGCCGGGGACAAGAAGATCCAGGTGATCAAGGCGGTCAGGGCTCTGACCAGCCTGGGCCTGAAAGAGGCCAAGGAGCTGGTGGAAAGCGCCCCCAAGTCGGTGAAAGAGGGCGTGCCCAAGGAAGAGGCCGAGGCAGCCGTCAAGCAGCTGACCGAGGCCGGGGCGACCGCAGAGATAGCCTGAGAGGCGAAAGTCCTGGAAAAAACACGTACCCCGGTATAATATTATTGTATCGTTGCCAAGTTGATCCTATGGTTAAAGGAATACCCGCCGCGGGCACCGGGAGGGTGTTTGCGCGCGGGCAGTTGTACATGCGCGCAGCCTGGCAACGGAACGACGGCGCTGATCGGGCTCCCGCCGCACGCGGGCGGGTGCCATTACCAACGCTTCGAGGATAAACAAGCATGCTCCGAATGGACAAGACCCTGGACTTTTCAAAGGTCGGCGACACCATCGAGCCCCCCGAGTTGATCGGGATTCAGACGGCCAGCTACGAGCGCTTTTTGCAGGCCAGCGTGCTCCCGGAACGTCGCAAGCACGAGGGGCTGGAGGCGCTGCTGCGTGAGGTCTTCCCCATCGTCAGCTATGACGGGCAGGCGCAGCTGGAATATGTCTGTTACGAGCTGGGGGAGCCGCGGTACACGCCGGAGGAGTGTCGCGAGCTGCGGCTGACGTACGGCCGGCCGTTCCGCGTGCGCGTGCGGCTGGTCCGCAAGGATCGCAAGGACGTCGTCGAAGAGGCCATTTACCTGGGCGACATTCCCATCATGATTGGCGGCGGGGAGTTCATCATCAACGGGGCCGAACGCGTCATCGTCTCGCAGCTTCACCGCTCCCCGGGCGTGGACTTCACCATCGAGTTCCAGGAGTCGGACCGCCCGCTGCACGGGGCGCGAATCATCCCGGAGCGCGGAAGCTGGATCGAGATGGCCGTCACCAAGAGGGACTCCCTGTGCATCCGCATCGACCAGTCCAGCAAGTTCCCCGCCACCACCTTCCTGCGGGCGATGGACGCGCAGTACGGCTCGACCGAGACGCTGCTGCGGATGTTCTATGAGACCCGGAAGGTGGACGCCGCCGAGGTCAGGCCGCGGATGTATGCCGTCGCGCCCATCGTGGATCCGGCCAGCGGGGAGGAGCTGGTGCCGGCCGGAGGGCAGATCGGCGAGGCCGTCACCCGCGTCCAGGCGGCGGTGAAGAAGAAGGTGGAGGTCATCACCCGCCCCGGCGATACGCTGATCCTGAACACCATGACGGAGGACGCGGCCGATTCGCACGAGGCGGCGCTGCTGCGAATTTACGCCAGGCTGCGTCCGGGCAACCCCCCGCAGGTGGACAAGGCCAAGACGCTGTTTGCCGAGAAGTTCTACGACGAGAACCGCTACCGGCTGGGGAGGGTGGGGCGTTTCCGGCTGAACCGCAAGTTCAATCAGGACGTGCCCGAAGCGGTCATGACCCTGCGTCCGGAGGACATGGCCAACGCCCTGAGGTACATCGTGCGGCTGCGCAGCGGGCAGGGGGTGGTGGACGACATCGACCATCTGGGCAACCGCCGGTTGCGGACCATCGACGAACTGGCCAGCGACGAACTCCGCAAAGGCTTCCTGAAGCTGCGGCGCACGGTGCAGGAGCGCATGAGCCTGAAGGAACCCGAGGAATTGAGCAAGATCGCCGAGCTGGTGAACACCAAGGCGGTTTCCTCCAGCATTGACTTTTTCTTCGGGCGCAGCGAGCTGTCGCAGGTGGTGGATCAGACCAACCCGCTGAGCCAGTTGACGCACGAGCGTCGGCTCAGCGCCCTGGGCCCGGGGGGGCTGAACCGCAAGCGGGCGGGCTTCGAGGTCCGCGACGTGCACATCAGCCACTATGGGCGAATCTGCCCTGTGGAGACGCCGGAAGGCAACAACATCGGGCTGATCTCCTCGTTGAGCCTGTACGCGACCGTGGACGAGTACGGCTTCCTGACCACACCGTACCGGCGGGTCCAGCGGGGCCGGGCCGGCGACGACATTCAGTGGCTGCGGGCCGACGAGGAGATGGAGGCGGTGCTGGCCCCGCCGGACGTGCTGGAGGTCGGGCAGGCAGGGCGGGCCTCCTCCAAGCTGCCCGAGGGCACCGTGCTGGCCCGCCGGAAGGGCGACGTCAGCCAAGTGCCCGCCGAGGAGGTGCAGTACCTGGACGTCAGCCCCCGGCAGACCGTGGGCGTGTCGGCCGCCCTCATCCCCTTCCTCGAGCACGACGACGCCAACCGCGCCCTGATGGGCTCCAACATGCAGCGCCAGGCCGTGCCCCTGATCCGGACCGAGCCCGCCATCGTGGTCACCGGGTTGGAGAAGCTGGTGGCGGCCAACTCCGGCATGGTCGTGCGGGCGCGCAAGGCCGGCACCGTCACCTATGTGGACGCCAAGCGGATCGTCCTGGACAACATCGACGAATATGTGCTGCGAAAGTTCGCCCGCCTCAACGAGCGCACCTGCCTGAACCAGAGGCCCACGGTGCGGGTGGGGCAGCGGGTCAAGCGGGCCGAGATCATCGCCGACGGGCCGGGCTGCAGCCAGGGCGAACTGGCCCTGGGGCGGAACGTGCTGGTGGCCTTCATGCCCTTCGACGGGTACAACTTCGAGGACGCCATTCTCATCTCTGAGCGGCTGGTCAAGAACGACTCCTTCACCTCCATCCACATCGAGGAATACGAGGTGGAGATTCGCGAGACCAAGCTCGGGCGGGAAGAGTTCACCCGCGACATCCCCAACGTCTCGGAAAAGGCCCTGCGGAACCTGGATGAGAACGGCGTCGTGCGCATCGGAACGTGCGTCAAGGCGGCGGACATCCTGGTGGGCAAGGTCGCCCCGAAGTCCAAGAGCGAGCTGACCCCGGAGGAAAAGCTGCTTCACGCCATCTTCGGCCGGGCCGGCGAAGAGGTCAAGAACGACTCCCTGGAGCTGCCGGCCGGCGAGGAAGGCGTGGTCATCGCCGCCAAGCGCTTCAGCCGGCGGGTGCAGATGTCCGACGAGCAGAAACGCGCCCTGAAGAAGGAAATGAAGGCGTATGAGTCCCAGATGAACGACAAGGGCGTCACCGTCTTCCGCAAGATGTGCGAGGAGATCAATGGCGTGCTGGACTCGCCCATGGTGGACCCCGCCACGCGCCAGAAGGTCGGGCAGAGCGACATCGCCGAGGTCCTGCTGGAGCAGATCCAGACCTTTACGCCCCGGTGGATCAAGGGCAAGGCCGCCGACCGGGAGCGGGCCGAGGCCATCCATGCCCGCTACTGGCCGATGATCGATGAGATCAACCGGGAAAAGGAGCGCAAGCTCGGGCACATGAAGCGCGGCGACGAGCTGCCCTCGGGCGTGCTGGAGATGGTCAAGGTGTACGTGGCCACCAAGCGCCGGCTGTCGGTGGGCGACAAGATGGCCGGCCGGCACGGAAACAAGGGCGTCATCGCCCGCATCCTGCCCGTGGAGGACATGCCCTACCTGAAGGACGGCATGCCCGTGGACATCTGCCTGAACCCGCTGGGCGTGCCCAGCCGGATGAACGTCGGGCAGATCCTCGAAACCCACCTGGGCTGGGCCGCGGCGGTGCTGGGCTTCCGGGCCGTCACCCCCGTCTTCGACGGCGCCAGCGAGCAAGAGATCTTCCGGCAGATCGAGCAGGCCAACGAGCACGTCCGCAGCCGGCGGCAGGACGTCGAGGTGATCAAGAACGCCGGCGACACCAGAGAGCTGCTGGTGGAAATGCCCTCCGACGGCAAGATGGTCATCTACGACGGGCGCACGGGCGAGCCCCTGGATCAGAAAGTCACCATCGGCTTCATGTACCTGACCAAGCTCCACCACCTGGTGGACGACAAGATCCACGCCCGCTCGACCGGGCCGTACTCGCTGATTACTCAGCAGCCGCTGGGCGGCAAGGCCCGCACCGGCGGGCAGCGCTTCGGCGAGATGGAGGTCTGGGCCCTGGAGGCCTACGGCGCGTCCTTCACGCTCCAGGAGATGCTCACCGTCAAGAGCGACGATGTGGAAGGGCGCACGAAGATCTACGAGTCGATGGTCAAGGGCAACAACACGCTGGAGGCCGGCACGCCGGTGTCCTTCGACGTGCTGTGCAACGAGCTGAGAGGCCTGGGCCTGAACGTGCAGCTGGAGAAAAAGAGCCTGATCTGATCCGTGCGGGCGGCCCCGGCGGCGACATGCTGGAAAGACTCACCAGTACGTGAGCGTCCCACCACGGGACCCACCAGGAGAGGCACATGGCCGAGATGACCTATGACAGGATCAACGACTACGGTTCGGTGAAGATCGCCCTGGCCTCGCCCAACGACATCCGCAGCTGGTCGTTCGGGGAGGTCAAGAAGCCCGAGACGATCAACTACCGCACCTATCGCCCGGAGAAGGACGGGCTGTTCTGCGAGCGCATCTTCGGTCCGGAAAGAGACTGGGAGTGCGCCTGCGGAAAGTACAAGGGCACCAAGCACAAGGGCATCATCTGCGACCGCTGCGGGGTGAAGGTGACCCACTCCCGCGTCCGCCGCAAGCGCATGGGCCACATAAACTTGGCTGCCCCGATCGTGCACATATGGTTCTTCAAGGCGCTGCCGTCCCGGCTGGGCACGCTGCTGGGAATGAAGACCTCCGACCTGGAAAAGGTCATCCTGTTCCAGGACTACGTGGTCACCAGCCCGGGCCAGACGCCCCTGAAGTACCAGCAGGTGCTCAAGGAGGACGAATACCGCGCGGCCGTGGAAAAGTACGGGCGCGACTTCACCGCCACGATGGGCGCCGAGGCCATCCGGGTGTTGCTGGAGAACCTGGACCTGCCCCAGCTTTCGACGGAGCTGCGCGAGGCCCTGCGCAAGACCAAATCCAAGCACAAGACCAAGGAGCTCACCAAGCGGCTGAAGCTGGTGGAGGCCATCCGGGCCTCCGGCAGCCGGCCGGAGTGGATGGTCATGGACGTCATCCCGGTCATCCCGCCCGACCTGCGCCCGCTGGTGCTGCTGGAGAGCGGCAACTTCGCCACCTCGGACCTGAACGATCTGTACCGGCGTGTCATCAACCGCAACAACCGGCTGAAGAAGCTGATCGACCTGAACGCCCCGGACGTGATTATCCGCAACGAGAAGCGGATGCTGCAGCAGGCGGTGGACGCGCTGTTCGACAACGGGCGCTGCCGCCGACCCGTCCTGGGCAGCTCCAACCGCCCGCTCAAGAGCCTCACCGACATGATCAAGGGCAAGCAGGGGCGGTTCCGCGAGAACCTGCTGGGCAAGCGCGTGGACTACTCGGCCCGATCCGTCATCGTCATCGGGCCGGAGATGAGGCTGCACCAGTGCGGCCTGCCCAAGAAGATCGCCCTGGAGCTGTACCAGCCTTTCATCATCCGCAAGCTCCGCGAGCGCGGGCTGGCCGACACCATCAAGTCGGCCAAGCGGATGATCGAGCGCAAGGACAAGGAAATCTGGGACATCCTGGAGGAGGTGATCCACCAGCACCCGGTGCTGCTGAACCGCGCCCCCACACTGCACCGGATGGGCATCCAGGCCTTCGAGCCCGTGCTGGTCGAGGGCAACGCCATCCGCATCCACCCGCTGGTGTGCAAGGGCTTCAACGCCGACTTCGACGGCGATCAGATGGCCGTCCACCTGCCGCTGTCGGTGGAGGCCCAGACCGAAGCCCACGTGCTGATGCTGGCCACGAACAACATCTTTTCCCCGGCCAACGGCACGCCCATCATGTCCCCCAGCCAGGACATGGTGCTGGGCATCTTCTACCTGACCAGTGGGCAGGGCGACAGGCACATCCACCAGCGCCTGCAGAAGCTGGAGGTGAACGGTCAGCGCGTGCCGCTGTTTCCCAGCCCGCATCACGCCATGACGGCCCACGACCTGGGCCTGATCGGCATGCAGGCCCCCATCGCCGTCCGCCTGCCCCGGGGCACCGAGATCGTCGAGGGCGAGGGCCCCGGGGGGTCGGTCACCGGCCCGGTCGTGACCACCGTCGGCCGGTGCATCCTCAACGACGTGCTGCCCGAGGGCATGCCCTTCTACAACTACTCGCTGGGCGGCAAGGGCTCCGGAAGAGTCATCAGCGACTGCTACCAGCGATTGGGCCGGGGTGCCACCTTGGACCTGCTGGACGGCATCAAGGCCCTGGGCTTCAAGCAGGCCACCCTGGCGGGGCTGAGCTTCGGCGTGACCGACCTGCGGGTGCCGGAGGAGAAGTGGCGCATCCTGGATCAGGCCCAGGCCCGGGTGGACAAGATCATCAGCGACTATGAGGCCGACGCCATCACCGAGGGCGAGCGATACAACCAGACCATCGACGTCTGGGTGCACGCCCGCGAGCAGGTCACCAAGGCGCTAATGGTTGCCCTGGAGAACGACGCCCGCGAGGACCAGCCGGAGTACCTCAACCCGGTGTGGCTGATGAGCGACTCGGGCGCCCGCAGCAACGTGGACCAGATCCGCCAGCTGGCGGGCATGCGCGGGCTGATGTCCAAGCCCTCCGGCGAGATCATCGAGACCCCCATCAAGGCCAACTTCCGCGAGGGCCTGACGGTGCTGGAGTACTTCGGCTCCACCCACGGCGCCCGCAAGGGCCTGGCCGACACCGCCCTGAAGACGGCCGATTCGGGCTACCTCACCCGCAAGCTCGCCGACGTCGCCCAGAACGTGACCATCACCCGACTGGACTGCGGCACCCTGAAAGGCATCACCAAGTCGGCCATCTACAAGGGCGAGCAGGTGGACGTGCCCCTGTCCGACCTGGTGGTCGGGCGCGTCGCCCGCGAAAACATCGTTAACCCCATCACCGATGAGGTGATCGTCCGCGAGAACGAGATCATCACCGACCAGGCCGCTCGGCAGATCGAGGACCTGGGTCTGGAGACCATCCGCGTCCGCAGCCCGCTGACCTGCGACAGCCCGTTGGGCGTGTGTGCCAAGTGCTATGGCGTGGACCTGTCCAGCGGGCAGTTGGTCGAGGAAGGCCTGGCCGTCGGCATCGTGGCGGCCCAGTCCATCGGCGAGCCGGGCACCCAGCTGACCATGCGCACCTTCCACACCGGCGGCGTGGCCACCCGCGCGGTCATGGAGTCGGACATCCGCGCCGTGGCCGCCGGCACGGTCAAGTACCGCGAGCTGAACGCCGTTCCCGCCCAGGGCGCCCGCGAGAAGGCCTGGGTCGTGCTCAAGCGCAACGGCGAGCTGGCCTTGCTGGACGCCAAGGGACGCGAGCTGGACAAGTACAAGGTCCCCTACGGCGCCCTGCTGTTGGCGGCGGACGGCGCCAAGGCCAGGACGGGTCAGCGACTGGCCGCCTGGGACCCGCACCGCGTGCCGATCCTGGCCGAAGCCGCCGGCGCCGTCCGCTTGCAGGACGTCGAGGAAGGCGACACCGTCCGGGTCGAGTCGGAGAAGGGGACCCGGGGCAAAAGCGCGGCCCGGTACGTGGTGGTCGAGCACAAGGGCGAGAAGCACCCGCGGATCGTGGTGGAGGACAAGACCGGCAAGATCCTGGACTTCCACTACCTGCCGGTCAAGGCCCGCATCGAGGTGGAAGAGGGTCAGTCCGTCCGCCCGGGCGAGCTGCTGGCCCGACAGCCCCGGGAAATCTCCGGCACCCAGGACATCACCGGCGGGCTGCCTCGGGTGACGGAGCTCTTCGAGGCCCGCAAGCCGAAGGAGCCGGCGGCCATGGCCGAGATCTCCGGCCGCGTCGAGCTGCGCACCGACAAGCGGCGCGGCAAGATGACCATCATCGTGCGCAGCGAGTCCGGCATGGAGCGCGAACACCACGTGCCGCACGACCGGCACCTGCTGGTGCACACCGGCGATTACGTCGAGGCCGGCGACTCCCTGACCGAGGGCCCGCTGGTGCCCCACGACATCCTGAGGATTCGCGGCGAGGAGGCCCTGCAGCAGTACCTGCTCACCGAAATCCAGGCCGTCTACCGCCGCCAGCCCGTCAACATCAACGACAAGCACATTGAGATCATCGTCGCCCAAATGATGCGGAAGGTGGCCGTGGAGAATGTCGGGGACAGCAGCCTGCTGCCCGGTGACGTCATTGACAAGTTCCGCTTCCGCCAGGAGAACGAGCGCCTGGCCAAGTCGCTCAAGGTCGTCGAACCGGGCGACACGGAGTTCATCGAGGGCGACGTCGCCCCTCGGGCCAAGCTGGAGCAGGCCAACGCCGAGGTCGAGGCCAAGAAGGCCAACCCCGCCAAGACGCGCCGGCCCAAGCCCGCCACGGCCAAGACGCTGCTGCTGGGCATCACCAAGGCGTCGCTGCAATCGGAGAGCTTCCTTTCGGCGGCGAGCTTCCAGGAAAGCACCAAGATCTTCACCGAGGCGGCCCTGGCCGGCAAGTTGGACCAGTTGGTCGGGTTGAAGGAAAACGTCATTCTGGGACACCTGCTGCCGGCGGGCACGAGCTTCCGCCCGTATCTGGAGATGAGAATCAAGCGCTTCGTGGAGCTGCCGGCGCTGATCGCCGGCGAAACCGAGGCCGAACTGACCGAGGCGCAGATTCAGCAGGCCGTCCAAAGGGCCCTCAGGGGCCGGGAATAAACCGCGAAACGTTGCACGGTTCTGGAAAGAGGTCCGGATGCCGACAGTCAACCAATTGGTGCGTGGGCGCCGTCGCAAGCAGACGGCCAAGAAAAAGACCGTGGCACTGAACCAGTGCCCCCAGCGGCGCGGCGTGTGCCTGCTGGTCAAGACGATGACGCCGAAAAAGCCCAACTCGGCGCTGCGGAAAGTGGCCCGGGTCCGCCTGAGCAACGGCAAGGAAGTGACCGCGTACATTCCCGGCGTCGACCACAACCTCCAGGAGCACAGCATCGTGTTGGTCCGCGGCGGTCGTGTGCGGGACCTCCCGGGCGTGCGGTATCACGTCATCCGCGGCTCGCTGGACGCCGCGGGCGTGGCCGGGCGCAGGCAGGGCAGGAGTCTGTACGGCGCCAAGAGAGGCAAGTAACCCGGCCCGGTCGGACCTCGCTCGCCGGGCCGCATGAGAGGCAGCGTATGGCATACAAGAAGTGGACAGCATCGGCCAAGCAGTTGGCGCCCGACCCCCGCTACGGCAGCAAGCTGGTCAGCAAGTTTATTAACAGCCTGATGTGGGACGGGAAGAAGGCGGCCGCCCAGCGCGTCTTCTACGACGCCACGGACATCATCGCCGGCAAGATCAAGGACGTTGGGCCGCTGGAGGTCTTCGAGAAAGCGGTGGACAATGTCAAGCCGATGATCGAGGTCCGCTCCAAGCGCGTGGGCGGCGCCACCTACCAGGTGCCGATGCAGGTCAACCCCCGGCGGCGGCTGTCGCTGGCGATCCGCTGGATCATCCGGGCGGTGCGCGAGGGCAAGGGCTCGCCAACGGGCCAACGGCTGGCGGCGGAGTTGATGGCCGCCTACCGGCGGGAAGGCGCCGCCATGACCGCGCGGGAAAACGTCCACCGCATGGCCGAGGCGAACAAGGCCTTCGCCCACTTTGCCTGGTAAAGGCAACTGGGCCGCGGCGCGAAAGCCCGCGCCCCGGCGGCCGACGGCTCACCACTGTCCGCTGGACGCCGCCGGTGCAGGTGAACAGATGCATGACGTTTTCGATGGCGTGTTCGGCCCTTCAGGGCCTTACCGACCGTATGGATTGAATGATTCGCCCCCGGCAGGTTTCCGGCGGCAGGAGACCTTGCCCATGACGGTCGCGAATCACCCCGGTCGTAAGCCCGTACCGGCGGGCCGGGGCTCAGAGAAGGTCGAGCGGGTGAGCCGACCTCATTCGCCGATCGCTTGAGATAAGACAAGAGGCCGAGGCTCCAGGGGCGATTGGCCGCCTCCGGAAACCTCCCGCTGAAGGCGACGGATTGCCTTCCGGGCCTCCACCGGGCCAGCTTGCCTAAAAGCTGGCGAGGGCTCCAAGACGGCCCCTATGCCGGCCGCCCCGGACTGGGCCTCCACGGTGCTGCCTGCTTTGGAGCCTCATGCCGGGCCGGCAGCCCCACCGGCCGGTTTGGGTCATCCCCGGTATGTGCGACCGGTTTGCCGGGCGCCTGTGTCGGCCCCGTGGGGCCACGGACGTATCCACAAGGACGTTCTTTGCCCATGGCACATAAACTGGAACAAGTTCGCAACATCGGCATCGCCGCCCACATCGACGCGGGCAAGACCACGGTCACCGAACGCGTGCTTTACTTCACGGGCAAGAGCTACAAGATCGGCGCCGTGGACGACGGCACGGCGGTGATGGATTACCTGCCCGAGGAGCAGCAGCGGGGGATCACCATCACCTCGGCGGCCACCACCTGCCCGTGGAAAAACCACGTCATTAACCTGATTGACACCCCGGGGCATGTGGACTTCACCATCGAGGTGGAACGCTCCCTGCGCGTGCTCGACGGGGCGGTCGTGGTGTTCTGCGGCGTGGGCGGGGTGCAGGCCCAGAGCGAAACCGTCTGGCGGCAGGCCGATCGCTTGAGATAAGACAAGAGGCCGAGGCTCCAGGGGCGATTGGCCGCCTCCGGAAACCTCCCGCTGAAGGCGACGGAT
>LJUF01000073.1 GCA_001303665.1 Phycisphaerae bacterium SM23_33
TGGCGACGGCCGGGTCCTCGACGGGCCCAAGAGCATCTACACCGACGGCTTCGCCATCTATGCCCTGACCGAGCTGGCCAAGGCCACCGGCGAGGACGAGCCGATCCAGCTTGCCCGCAAGACGGCCGACAGCGTGCTGCGGCGGCTCCAGGGCCCGCCGGATCAGATCCCCGCCTGGCCCTACCCCACGCCGCCGGGGGCGAAGGTCCACGGCATCCCCATGATCTTCTCGCTGGTCCTGTGGGAGCTGGGTCAACACACCGGCGATGGCCGCTACACCTCGGCCGCGGCCGAGATGAGCGACGACATCTTCAACCACTTCTACCGCCCCGACCGCGACCTGCTGCTGGAGCGGATCGCCCTGGACAACTCCGAGTACCCCCCGCCGCTGGGCACGGCGGTCGTTCCCGGCCACGTCATCGAGGACATGTGGTTCCAGATCCACATCGCCGCTGGCGGGTGCTCGGCCCCGGGCCCCGGCGGCCGCGGCGACGAGCGGCGCATCGCCCAGGCCTGCCGGATCATCCGCCGCCACCTGGAGGTCGGCTGGGACGATCAGTACGGCGGCCTGTTCCTGGCTGTGGACGCCGACGGCCGCGACGAAATCGGCTGGGATTATGCCGACACGAAGTTGTGGTGGCCACACACCGAGGCCCTGTACGCCACGCTGCTGGCCTACGAGCACACCGGCGAGCCATGGGCCCTCGACTGGCACGAGAAGGTCCGCCGGTACAGCTTCGCCCACTATCCCGTAGCCGAGCACGGCGAGTGGACCCAGAAGCTCACCCGGCAGGGCCGGCCGCTCACCCAGGTCGTGGCCCTTCCGGTCAAGGACCCCTTCCACCTGCCCCGGGCGCTGATCTGCTGTATCGACGTGCTGGAGCGGCTGACAGGGGGTTAGCCGCGAACGACGCGAACAAGGACGGAAATGATCTGCCACGCGTCGCCTGGGTCTGAGGCGAGCCCGCGAAGTTTTGTGGCCTTGCTCTTGACTGGGGCACACCCGGCGACGTTACTGTCATGAACACGGAAGCCGGACGAACCCGCCTGCGGAAGGGAGCGGTCAGTGGCCAGGCACATCGGCATCGTGGCCTGCAGCGCCGAGGGGGCGGCGCTCTGCTACCGGACGATCTGCCTCGAGGCCGACCAGACCATGGGCCGCTACGACCATCCCGAGGTCTCCATGCACACGCATTCGCTGGCCCGGTACATGGTCGGCATCCGCTCCGGCGACTGGCCGGCCGTGGCCGAGCTGATGCTCGACTCGGCCGCCAAGCTCGCCCGGGCCGGAGCGGAGCTGCTCATCTGTCCCGACAACACCATCCATGAGGCCATGGGCCTCGTCGAGCCGCGCTCGGCCCTGCCCTGGCTGCACATCGCCCACGAGGTCGCCCGCCAGGCCCAGAGGCAAGGCTTCCGGTGCCTGGCCGTGCTGGGCACGAAGTATCTCATGGAAGGGCGGGTCTACCGCAGCGCCGCCGCCGAGGCCGGGCTGTCCATGCAGGTCCCCGGCGAAGAAGAACGCCGGCGGATCGACCGCATCATCTTCGAGGAGCTGGTCTACGGCCAGGTGCTGCCCGACAGCCGGCGGCACCTTGACGAGGTCATGGCCGAGATGAAGGCCCTGGGCTGCGACGCGGCGGTGCTTGGCTGCACGGAGCTGCCGCTGCTGGCGGACCCCGCCACGGCCCCCCTGCCGCTGCTGGACTCCACCCGCATCCTTGCCCGGGCCGCCCTCGCCGAGGCCATGCGATAGCAGAGGGCCTCAATCGCCGCCTGCAAGTGTTTTCGCCTCCGGACCGGATTTGCTAGAATGCCCACATGAAGATCCTTAGCCAAAGGCCCTGGTACGCCGAGGGCCTGGCGTTCGAGTGCATCCGCTGTGGGCGCTGCTGCGCCGGGCCCGAGGAGGGATACGTCTGGATCGGCAAGGGGGAAATCGACAAGCTCGCCGAGTTCCTCAAGCTCAGCGTGGAGGAGGTTCACAGACGTTACCTCCGCCGGGTCGGCAGGCGGTTCAGCCTACTGGAAACACCGGAGACCAAGGACTGTATTTTTTTGGGATACACCCCTGACGGCCGGTCGAGCTGCACGATCTACCCGGTCCGCCCGACGCAGTGCCGAACCTGGCCCTTTTGGCCGCTGAACCTGATCAGTCCGGCGGCCTGGAGCGCGGCGGGCCTGCGCTGCCCAGGGATCAACCGCGGCCCGCTGCGTCCCCTCGATGAGATTCAGCAAAGGCGAGAACGGACGAGCACTTGAGTCGGAACTCCCGGCCGTCGTCGCGCGCTGCCGGGAGGACGGGGCCGCCCTGTCCGACCTGCAAGCCGTCTATGACCAGGTGAATGGGGCGGTGGCGGCGGCCGGCCTAAGCTGCCTGGGCGGCGGCACCTGCTGCCGCTTCGATCTGGCCGAACATCGCCTGTACCTGTCGGGGCTGGAGCTGGCGCTGCTGACGGTCGAGCCGCCGCCCGACCTCCGCCGCGCCGAGCAGATGCGCTGTCCGTACCAGCTCGGCCCGGCATGCGCCGCCTATCCCCGCCGGCCGCTGGGTTGCAGGAGTTTTTTTTGCTCGCCCGGGAAAAAAGTTTTCCTCAGGGAAATACATGAGCAATCCCACCGCCGGATCCGCCGCCTGCACCAAACCCTTTGCATTCCATACACTTACGGGGAGATCTGCCAGCTCTTACTGCAATTCTATTCCCGGAAATGAGTTATCCCAAGCCCTCCGGCCGCGGCGGCTGCCCTTTTTGGCCTTGACGTTAGCCCATTCTGCGTCTTATCTTACCGGCCTGTCGGGTTGAAACGGGAATACATGGGCAGCGCTTCAAAACCGGGAAAGGTGGGTCCAAGGCATTGGCGGCGAAGGCCTTTGCCGCAGTGAGGGAGAAGTTTGCGTTGACCAAGAAGGAGATTACCAGGCGTATCGCCGCGGAACTGAATGTCGACCAGGTGTTGGTCAAGAAGATCGTCCAGCAGACGCTGGACACGATTCTCAGGTCCGCGGCGCGAGAAGGAAGGATCGAGCTGCGCAACTTCGGGGTGTTTGAGGTCAAGAGACGAGCCGCTCGCAAGGCCCGCAACCCCAAGACCAACGAGGAAGTTTTTGTGCCAGCCAAGAGCATCTTGTCCTTCCAGCCGGGCAAGAACGTCGCGTCCATGATCTTACGCAGCCGCTCCAGCGCCCGGCCCCCGGCACGGGCGAATTAGGTTGACAGCGTCCGGCCGCGCGGCTAGCATGACCTCAAATTGCTTCATACGTGAATCGTCGTTGTCGCCAGGCGATGTGTCCTGAAACAATCCGAGTTGCAGAGGTGGGCGTGATGAAAAGGTCTTTGGTGCTGTTGATCCTCCTGGCGGCCGCCTTCCTGGCCGGCTGCGGCATGGTGGACTCCTACGGCGAGCGCGAGCAGCGTTACAAGAACATCACCGATATGCAGCTCCGCATGGCCGTGGACGACTGGGACTACTTCTGGCTGGCCGAGAGGCCCTCTTACCTGAGCTACTGGTACCTCCGCGAAGCGGACTGAGCCCCGGCCGGGAACCAGCCTGGAGTCCAGCTCGGCGGTAAGGGGCCTGGAGCCTTGCGGCTCGGTCGAAGCAGCAGGGCGAACTGGCCGGCTCGGTTTCCAGGCCATGCCCAAGCAGCAGGCCGCATTTGCTTCAGCCGTCACCCTGCCACGGAACAGCCCCACTTCGACTGTCCCGCACGGCGGTTCCTTTCAGGAGCCCGCTCGGGACCCGGCCGCGTCCAGCAGGCTGTGCTTCCTCATCTTCTTGTACAGGGTGGTGCGGTTGATGCCCAGCGCGGCGGCGGCCGCCGTGCGGTTGCCCCCGTGGGCCGACAGCACCGCCCGGATGATCTGCTTTTCCGGTTCGGCCATGGCCTCGGCCAGCGTGCAGTCGGGGTGCGGCCTCGCCGGACCAGCGGCGCCGGATCCCCCGCCGGCCGGGGCGCGGGCCACCGGCCGGACCAGCCCCGACACCTCCGCGGGAAGATCTTCCACCCCCACCCGGGCGCTGCGGCACAGCACCACCGCCCGCTCGATGCAGTTCTCCAGCTCGCGGACGTTGCCCGGCCAGTGGTAGGATTGCAGCGCCTGGACGGCCTCATCGGTGAAGCCGGCGATGAGCTTGCCGTTTTCCCGCCGGAACCTCGTCAGAAAATGCTCGGCCAGCAGCGCGATGTCGGCTATCCGCTCCCGCAGCGGGGGAAGCTCGATGTTCACCACGTTGACGCGGTAATACAGGTCCCGCCGAAATCGGCCGGCCTCCACCTCGCCCCACAGATCCCGGTTGGACGCCAGGATCACGCGAACGTCCACCGACAGCGTCTGGTTGGAGCCGACCGGCTCGAAGGTCCGCTCCTGGAGCACGCGCAGCAGCTTCATCTGCAGCGCCGGCGAGGCGGTGGAGATTTCGTCCAGGAAGATGGTTCCGCCATGGGCGGCGGCGAACTTGCCCGGCCGACTGGCCACGGCGTCAGTGAAGGCCCCCTTGACGTGCCCGAACAGCTCGCTTTCCAGCAGCATCTCCGGCAGGGCACCGCAGGCGACCTCGACGAAGGGGGCCTGGCGCCGCCCGCTGCGCTGGTGAATGGCCCGGGCGATGAGGCTCTTGCCCGTGCCGGACTCACCGGTGATCAGCACGGTGGCCCGGCTGTCGGCGACCGCATCGACGAGCTCGAAGACCTTCATCATGCGGTAATCGGAGCCCACGATCTGACCGGAGGAAGCCAGGTCGGACACCGCCGCCTTCAGTCGGCGGTTCTCCGCAAGCAGTCCCTGCTGCTGCAGCGCCCGCCCGACCGTCAGGCGAAGGTCATCCTCGACGATCGGCTTGGGCAGGTAGTCGAAGGCGCCCTGCTTGATGGCCTGGACGGCCGATTCGATGGAGCCGTACCCGGTCATGAAGACCACCACCGCTTCGGGGTGGTTGGCCTTGACGTACCGCAGCAGTTCCAGCCCGTCCGCAGGCGGCTCGGACAGCTCGGTGAAAACCACCTGCACGGCGTGCCTTTGCAGCACCCCGACGGCCTGGGCCGTGGACGCCGCGTGCAGGACCTCGCAGCCTTCGGCGGAAAGACACCGCGCCGCCGCTTCGCCCACCACGGCGTCGGGCTCGACCAGCAAAACCGTTGAGCGCCCGTCACCGCCGGAGTCAATCATGAGCTTCGCTCCAGCCTCTGTCGCATCCAGGCCGCCGCCCGCGGCCCCTGAAGCCAATATCGGCATCTGCGGGGGGCAATGTTGCTAAGACGCAACGGCCGTTTACGGGAAGCAACAGCCTGCCCGGCGCCGCCCCCGGGGACCCGGGATTGCATGGTCCTCTGCATTGCGAAGGCCCACGGATGGCGATCCGTGGGCCTTAGAAAGAGTAAGGTAATGCAGCACCGGCACGCCCGCGACCCGCGGTCCTGTCACGGCGGGCGCTGCTATTCCAGCAGCGACGGGTCCACCAGCTCGGCGATCCTGACGGGCCGGCCGGAGTCGATGCTGCGGTAGGCGGCGATGCCGGTGAGGATGGAATACGCCCCGTCGAGTTGGCCGGCCTTTCGCCCCAGCGGGTCGGCCGGCGGGTCGGGGCGGAACACGTCATCCAGCAGCACCACGTCGCCGCCGCCGTGGCCGCCCCGGCCAGTGTGGACCTCCACCTCCCGCGGCGACTGGAAGGCCGAGATGACGGTGATCGAAGGCGATGCTGTAGCCCTCCACGGGGAGGAAGGCGTTGAGCGAGTAGCTCATGGTGGCGCCGGTGTCGTAACGGACGGCCAAATTCATCACGTCCCAGATGTCGATCTGGTTGCTGAAGACGCAACGGTCGCGGAAGTAGCCGTCCGCGTGCTCGCACTCCAGGTAGAGCTTGCGCAGGCCCTCGTTGGCGGCCAGGTCGAGGAAGAAAGGGCACTTGTCCGAAACCCGGCAGATATGGCAGCGCTCCGACCGGCCGGTGAGGCCGAACAGCTCGTCGGCCGTCTGAGGCGTGTAGAACGCCCGCCGCGCCCGGCAGAAGACCTCCGTCGGCCTGGCGCCCAGCCACCAGTTGACCAGGTCGAAGTGGTGGGTCGCCTTGTGCACCAGCAGCGAGCCGGAATTGCCGCGGCGGCGGTGCCAGCGGCGGAAATAGTCCGCCCCGTGGCGAGTGTCCAGCATCCAGTGGAAGTCCACGCTCAGCACCTTGCCGACCTCGCCGGCCTCCAGCAGCTCCTTGACCTGCGACCGCGGCGGAGCGTAGCGGTAGTTGAAGGTGACCTGGAGCTTCCGCCCGGTGGCCTTGACCGTCTTGAGAATCTCCGCGCAGCGGTGCTCATCGGTGGTCATCGGCTTCTCCGTAACGACGTCGCAGCCCAGTTGCATCGCCCGGACGATGTAATCGCTGTGGGTGACGTCCATGCTGGTGACGATGACGACGTCGGGCTTGGCCTCGGCCACCATGCGGTCGAAATCGCCGGCCGGGTAGGTCGGGACGGGCCCGACGCCTTCCGGCAGCTGGCCGTTGCGCAGGTCCATGCGGGCCTGGTTGGTGTCGCACAAGGCCACCAGCTCGGCAAAGTCGCGGTGGCTTTCCGTGATAGCCTCCGTGTACATGTTGCTGCGACTGCCCACGCCGACCACCGCGTAACGCTTCCTCGAAACACCCATCGGCCATGCTCCTCAACCCCGGATCGCCGTCCGATTCACAAGGCAGGGCATTATACCCCGCTGCGGCGGCCGGCAAAGCCCTTCCCGCCCTTGCCAAGGCCCGGACCGCCCTCTAAAGTACGCGCGTCCTGCGATCCGGGACCGAGGAATGACTTACGAGGGCCTGGCCGTAATCTTCGACATGGACGGCGTGCTGGTGGACTCCTACCACGCGCATTTCGAGTCCTGGCTGGCCCTGGCAAGGGAGTGCGACTTTGAATTCACCGAGCAGGACTTCGCCACGACTTTCGGCCGCACCAGCCGCGACATCATCGCCCATTTCTGGGGCGAAGGCCTTCCCGACAAGCGGATCGCCGAGATGGACCTCCGCAAGGAGGCCTTGTACCGCGACCTCATCCGCCGGGACTTCCCGGCCATGGACGGGGCCCGCGAGCTGATCCGCGCCCTGTACGAGGCGGGCTTCAGGCTGGCGGTGGGCTCTTCCGGCCCGCCGGAGAACATCCAGGCGACCATGGAGGGGCTGGACATGGGCGAGTGCTTCAGCGCGACCGTCACCGGCCAGGACGTCACCCGCGGCAAGCCCGACCCGCAGGTGTTCCTCATTGCGGCCGAGCGGCTCGGCCTGCCGCCCCACCGCTGCGCCGTCGTGGAGGACGCCCCCGCCGGAGTCGAGGCCGCCAACCGCGCCGGCATGGCCTCCGTGGCCCTGACCGGCACCGCCTCGCGCGAGAAGCTCGCCCACGCCGACCTGGCCGTGGATTCCCTGCTCGAACTGTCGCCGGAAGCGATCGCCGCCCTGATCACCAAAGCCCACGGATAGCCATCCGTGGGGTTTAGGCGCCGCCGGCGCTGTCAGCGGCCGAGTCCGAACGCCGCGCCAGGAGGCACAACGTGATGGACCTGCCGGAATGCCGTTTCTTCCTGTTCGGCATGGGCGGCCGCCGGAAGCTGCTGTACCAGGGCGGCGCGCTGACAGACGCGTTCAGCGGGGAATGTCTCGGCCAGTGGGATGCTCTTCGCGAGCGGATCGTCCCGCCGGAGTACAAGGTGGAAATCGAGACGGCCGGCGGCCGGGAGGTCCGGATTTGCGAGGATGCTGAAGGCGTCTGGCTGCAGCAGGGGCGGCGCCGCGAGCCGGTCAGCCGCAGCCCCGTCGCTCTTCCGGACTTCGCCGGGCACCGGCACCAACCGCTGCTGCGCGTGCTGCACCAGGAGATTCTCATCAACATCGTCCCGGCCGGGCCGGTGCCGAACCTGCTGGCTTATCCCCGGCCCTGGTACCGCGACGCGGCCATGATGTGCATGGCCCTGGAGCGCACGGGCAACCTGCACCTGGTGAGCGACTGGATTGCCGGCCTGCGGGAGCCGTTCGACCGCAACAACGCCGGCAATTGCGAGCCGGACAACCTCGGCCAGGCCCTGTACATGATCTCGCTGGTCTCGGACGCCGGCCACCCGCTGGTCGAAACGGTCCAGCAGGCCGCGGAGCAGTTCCGCCAGGACAGGCACGTCGTCGGCATCACCGACGGGGCCGAGCACCCGGTGTATCAGACGAAATGGCTGAAGTTCGGCCTGCGGAGCCTGGGCCTGGATGACCCCTACGAGATCCCGTCGGTGTTCGACAGCTACTCGGCGCTGTTCTGGTGGGATTTCAAGGACGCCCACGTTCCCGGCCCGCGCTTCGACGAGCGGGCCAGGACGTTATACCCATATCTGGCCTGGGCGGAGCACCACTTCCACGGGGATGTGCCGGCCGGGCTGCCCGACGCCTCCAGGTACCCCCTCACCTGGGAAGCCCATTCGAGCGAGGCGGACTTCCCGGCCATGAGCGTCGTGTCGGGCGAATACGTCCAGCGCAGGATCGCCGCCCCGCACGCCTGGCACGCCGCCGAGATGTTCCTGTACCTGCTGGAATCGGGGTGAGATGCCGGCTGCACCCGCGCCGTGCGGCTAGTCCCCGGGCCAGTCGCCGGAGAAAACCTCCACCGCCGGGCCGGTCATGTAAACGTGGTTGTCGGCCTCGCGCCATTCCAGGTTCAGGTCTCCGCCGGGCAGGTGGGCCAGGATCTCCCGCTCGGTCCGCTCGGTGATGACGCCGGCGACGCACACGGCCGAGGCCCCGGTGCCGCAGGCCAGCGTGACGCCGCTTCCGCGTTCCCAGGTCCGCACGGTCACCTCCAGGGGCGAATGGACCTGCACGAAATGGGCGTTGATGCGCTGGGGAAACAGCGGGTTGCGCTCAATGGCCGGGCCGACCTCTTCCAGAGGAACGCTGGCCACATCCTTGACGAACATGACCGCGTGCGGGTTGCTCATCGAGACACAAGTCATCTGGAAGGCGTACCGGCCGGTCTGGATGGGGGCGTCAACGACACTGTCTCGCGGGATGTTCACCGGGATCCGGGCCGGCGTGAGGATGGGCTCGCCCATGTCCACCGTGGCGGCGGCCACCTGGCCGGCTGCGTCGAGGTCCAGCTCGACGGACTTGATGCCGGCAGGCGTCTGGACGCACAGCGGGTTGGCGTCGCGCAAGCCGTGATCGTGCACGTACTTGGCCAGACAGCGGATGCCGTTGCCGCACATCTGGGCCTCGGAGCCGTCGGCGTTGAATATCCGCATCAGCACGTCGGCCTCCGTGGACGGCAGGATCAGGATCAGCCCGTCGGCCCCCACGCCGAAGTGGCGATCGGAAATCCGCCGCGCCAACGCGGCCGGGTCGGCCAGCCGATGGTCAAGGCAGTTCACGTACACGTAGTCGTTGCCGCAGCCCTGCATCTTCGTGAAGTGCATGTCCTCACCTCTCACCTAGGCCCTTGGACGCCCCACATTTAACCACAAAGGCCAGCGAAAATCCCGTGCCTGATCAGCCCCTCCGCACAAGGGGCGCAGAGAGGATTCGCTCCATGAACAGGTCGTGCAGTGCCTGGCCCTTCTCAGGGTCGGCCCGCCAGCCCAGCCGGTGCGGGCCGCTCTCGTCCAGCTCGACGCGGAGCTCGGCCAGCGTCTTCCGCGGGCCGACAGTGATGTACGCCCGGCCCGGCCGGGTCTCCAGGATCCCTCCGAGCAGGTAGGCGAAGCATCGCAGGTCGGACAGGTGCGGGATCGAGTCCGGGCGGCATTCGCGCTTGTTCCTGCGCCACTCCTGGATCGCCAGGTAGATGATGTCGGTGGTCTCCAGGCCGCGCGCGCGGATCTTTTCCACGTCCCGGGCGGTCAGGCCGCCCAGGCCCGGCATGCCTTCGGGAATCAGGACCCATTGCGCCTCGGAGCGGGCGACGATGGCGGCGGCGACGGGGTCATAGCGGAGGTTCCAGCCGATGGTGGTTTCGCGCCCCGGGCCGAAGCCCCCGCCGTTGGTCACGATCGCAGCCAGGTTCTCGGCCGTCTCGGGATACCGGACCAGCGCCTGGCCGGCGTTGGTCATCGATCCGATGGTGAGCAGGTGAACCCGCCCCGGCCGCTCGGCCGCAAGCCGGGCGATCAATTCATCGGCCCCCAGATCACAGGCCGGCGGCAGGCCGTCTTCGGTCGGGGCGACGGCGTCCTGGGTGACCGCCGTCAGCGGCGGATACGGCTGATTGGCGGCCGGCATGGAACGGGCGTAGCCGGCCACGACGGGTATCTCCGGCCGGCGGTACGCAGACGTGAGCCGCCGGGCGATCCGGCTGCGGGCGGCCGTGTCGCCGTCCACGGTCGTGACCGCCAGCAGCTCGAGCTCCGGCGAGTTCAGGGCGAAGCACAGCACCAGCAGATCATCAATGTCTTCACCGATGTCCGTGTCGACAATGACCGGGACCGGCCGGCCCGGCGGTTCTGCGCCAGTCACGCTCTTCTCCTACCCGCTGCCCGGAGGCTATTGGCTCGCCTTCCTGGCCTTTCGCCGCCTCTGCGGGCGCGCTGATGGCTCCCGGTCCGGCAGCAGGTTCAACTGCCTGCGGGCCGGGTCCACCGAGGCGATGCGGACTTTCAGCGGATCGCCGATGCGGAAGCGCCGCCCGCTGCGCTCCCCGCGGATCTCGCCGGCCTGGGTGCTGACCTCCCACCAGTCGTCGCCCAGGTCGGCCATGCGGATCAGGCCTTCAATGACGTACCGCGGCAGCTGCACGAACAGCCCGAAGTTGGTCACCCCGGTGACGACGCCGTCGAAGCTCTCGCCGACCTTGCCGGCCAGAAACTGAAGCAGCAGCACCGTCCTGAGTTCCTCCTCGGCCGCCTCCGCCCGGCGCTCGGTGGTGGAGCAGTGCGAGCCGAGCGCGACCAGTTCCGCCACGTCGGGCGCGCCCGGGCGGCGCTTGCGGGCCAGGTCGGCAAAGAGCCGGTGCACCGTCAGGTCCGGATACCGGCGGATGGGCGAGGTGAAGTGGCAGTAGTTGTCCGAGGCCAGCGCGAAATGCCCCACGCGCATGGGCGAATACTCCGCCTGCTCGAAGGATTTCAGCACCGCCAGGTTGACGGCGTAGCTTTCGGGCTTGCCCTTGACGGCTTCCAGCAGCCGCTGGATGTCGGCCCGGCTGAGGTCGCGCGGCAGCTTGTGCCCGCAGACGCGGAGGAAGGAGACCAACTGCCGCCCGGCCGGCCGATCGGGCTCCGGGTGAATGCGGCGAAGGAAATCCACGTTGCCGGCCGCCAGGGCGCGGGCGACGGCCTCGTTGGCCTCCACCATGAACATCTCGATGATCGTGTGGGTATAGGAATCGTCCTCGGGCACGGCATCGGCGAGCTTGCCCTGCTCGTCCAGGACCAGCTCCACGGCGGGCAGGTCGAGCTGGATCATGCCTTGCTTGCGGCGGCGGCGATCGATCCGCCGGGCCAGGTCGTCCATGCGCTTCAGCAGTTCCACGACCGCCCGCTCATAGCCGCCGCTCTTGCCGTCGATGATGGCCTGCGCCTCGGTGTAGGTCAGCCGCCTCGCCGAGCGGATGACCGTCTCGGCCAACCGAGCGCCCACCACCTCGCCCGCGGCGTCGTAGCGGATGAACGCGCTCTTGCAGAAGCGCCTCTGCCCTTCCTGGAGCGAGCAGACGCCGTTGGAAAGCACCTCCGGCAGCATGGGCAGGACCTTGCGCGGGAAATACACACTGTTGCCGCGCAGGCGGGCCTCGGTGTCCACCGCCTTGCCGGCGGCGACGAAGTGCGACACGTCGGCGATGTGCACGCCCAGCACGAAGCCGCCGCCGTCGGCCTGGACGCTGACGGCGTCGTCGAAGTCCCGGGCGTCGGGCGGGTCGATGGTGACGACGGTCAGGCCGGTCAGGTCCTCCCGGCCGTCGGCCGCCGCCGGATCGAACGCCTCCGCTGCCCGGCGGGCCTCGGCCAGCACCGCCCCGTCGAACGTATCCGGCAGGCCGTGGGCGCGGATGACCGCCAGCGTCTCGGCCTCGATCTGCCCGGCCGCGCCGATGTTCTCCACGATCACCCCCCGGGCCAGCTTGCCCGGCGAGGGGTAGGAGGTGATCTCCGCCACCACCTTCTGGCCCGGCCTGGCGCCGGGGCCGACGTCGCCGATGACCACCGGCTCGGTGACGGCGTTGCCGTCGGGCAGGACGAACCAGGCGTCCTCGCTCTGCTGGAGCGTGCCCACCAGCCGGCTGGCGCCGCGGCGGACGATCTCAACGACCCGGCCGTGGTAGAGCATCTCTCCGCCGCGCTTGCCGCGCTTGAGCACGCGGGCGACCACGGTGTCGCCGGTCATGGCTCCGGCCGACTCGCCCTCGGGCACGTACAGGTCGCCGTGGGCGTTGGGGGTCTCGGGCACGACGAACCCGAACCCCCGCGGGTTGGCGCGAAAGGTGCCCACCACGCGCGCGGACATCTCGGGCAACGTGAGGGCGTTGCGGGCGCCCAGCACCACGCGGCCGCTGTCGCGGAGGATCTTGATGGCCTGGCGAAAGGAGCCGTAGGCCTCCTCGGCCACGCCCAGTTGCCGGGCGAGCTGCCGTGGATTGAGCGGCTGGTAATCCCGGCTGGAAAGATATTTGATGATGGCTTCAACGTATCGTTCGGGCATAATGAGTCATCCTAGAGTGGAGCGGGTGGAACTGCCAGGAGAATCACGGTGGACGACATCGTCGCGCTGGCCGAAAGGCTCGGAAAGGCCATTGCCGCCTCGCCGCAGGCGGCCAAACTCAACGCCGCGCGCAAGGCGCTGGAGGCCGAGGCGGAAACGGCCCAACTGCTGAAGGACTACAACGCCCAGGCCCGGAAGATCGCCCAACTGGAGGACCAGCAGAAACCCGTCGAGGTGCAGGACAAACACAAGCTCGAGGAGCTGCACAACAGGCTGGCGGCCTCCCAAACCTTCAAGAGCTTCACCATTGCTCAGGTCGAATACGTGGACCTGATGCGCAAGGTCAACCAGGCCATCAGCAGGAACATTGGGGAAGCCGACCGCACCCGGCAGCCCCCTGCACCCGCCTGAGCGGCTCTCAGAAAGCTTCGCACAGGGAAAGGGCCTCTGGCCAGAGCCGCGCGGGCCGGTTAGGAACGCGAGTGATGCGAATTCCCACGGATTTCACGAACGACAACGGGTCCTGCATTGCTTGAAGGCCCAATCCGCCCAAGGCTCACTCGAAAAGCTTGCTGCCGGACTGCTTCTGGCCTTTCTCGGGACCGAACTCGCCGCTGTGCTTGTAGATTCGCGTCTCCAGCTCCCGCATGTAGGAGGTGAACGCCGAGTCGGGGTCGGGGTCGTTCTCCACGGCGGTGGTGGTCATGTACATCTTGGCGTCGAGGTTGTCGAGGTAGTGGATGAAAAAGGCCTCGGGGATCGCCGGCAGCTTGGGCGAGCCGTACTCGTGCACGCCGTGGTGGCTGAGGATGATGTGCTGGAGCAGGTTCAGCATGATTTCGGGGAACGCCTCGCCGGTCTCCTCGGCCACGGCGGCGGCCTTTTCCGACACCCAGATCGCCCCGATGGTGATGTGCCCGACGAGCTGCCCGCGCTCGGTGTAGTTAAGGCTGGTATGGCAGGTCAACTCCGCCGCCTTGCCCACGTCGTGCAGGAACACCCCGGCCAGGACCAGGTCGGCGTTTAGCTTGGGGTACAGCGGCAGCAGCGTCCTGGCGGCTCGGGCAACGTTGAGCGTGTGCTCCAGCAGCCCGCCGATGAAGGGATGGTGCATCTGCATGGCCGCGGGGGCGCGCTTGATCCCGGCCACGAGATCGCGGTCTTCCACGAACTTCTTGATCAGCAGCCGCAGGTGCTTGTTCTTGATGCCCCGCAGGATTTCCAGCAGCTCGGCCCACATCTCCTCGACGTCGTGCTCGGTTGTGGGCAGGAAGTCGGCCAGGTCCACCTTCTGAGCCGGGTACGGCCGGCACCCGTCGATGACGAACTGCAGCGACCCGCGATAATCCTCCGTGCGGCCCTTCACGTGCAGGAAACCGCCCACGGGGATGCCGTTGTAGACGCTCTCGGTGACCTGCCACATCCGCCCCGCCAGCGTGCCGGTCTTGTCACACAGCGTGCACAGCAGGTACAGGTCACCGGTCCGCGTCGTGCGCAGGTCCTTGTCCCGCACGAGGAAGACCTGGTCGAGGGTCTCCCCCGGCCTGAGCTGGTTGATGAAGCGGCGGCCGGCTTTCATACCGGGCATTGTACTAAGGGACCCTGGCAAAACAAGGTGCGCTCGCCGCCGTTGCCTGACTTTCCCGGCCGATCGGCGCTTTCCACGCGGCAAGCCCTCTTTTTGCCAGGGGCCCTAATCCCGGCCAACGTTGAAAATGCCCCGTTGGGCCGGTATAAGCCTGAGGTGAGACTCGGCAGGTCGCCGGCAAGGGCCCGGAGGCGAGAATGCGTTACAGCCAACTGTTGATCCCGACCGTGAAGGAGGTACCGGCTGAAGCCGAGGTGCCCTCGCACCGGCTGATGATCCGGGCCGGCTTCATCCGCAAGCTCGCCAGCGGCACGTACACGTATCTGCCGCTGGGCTGGCGCAGCCTTCAGAAGATCATCGCCGTCGTGCGTGAGGAGATGAACGCCGCCGCGGCCCAGGAGATCGTCATGCCCATCGTCCAGCCCATGGAGCTGTGGCGGCGGACCGGGCGGGACGAGGTCTTTCGAGACATCCTGGGCCGCTTCACCGACCACCACGGGCGGGAAAACGTGCTGGCCCCGACCGCCGAGGAAGTCGTCACCGTCCTGGTGGCCGGGGAAGTCAGCAGCTACAAGCAGCTGCCGCTCAACCTGTATCAGATCCACACGAAGTTCCGCGACGAGTTCCGCCCCCAGTACGGCGTCATCCGCAGCCGCGAGTTCCTCATGAAAGACGCCTATTCCTTCGACGCCGACCCGGAGGGCCTGAACGAGTCCTACCGGAGGATGTACCATGCCTACCGCCGCATCTTCGACCGTTGCGGGCTGAGGTACATCGTGGTCGAGGCCGAATCCGGAGGAATGGGCGGCACCGACACCCAGGAGTTCATGGTCCCCTGCGCGGTGGGCGACGTCATCGTCACCACCGAGGACGGCAGCTACGCCGCCAACATCGACAAGGCCGCCGCGGACCCGCCGCCCAAGGCCCATGCCGACGCCGAAGTGGGGGCGATGGAAGAGGTCCACACGCCCAACGTCGGGAGCATCGAGGCCGTCTGCAACTTCCTCGCCACCCAGCCGCAGGAAATGATCAAGACTCTGGTGTACTCGGCAGGCGGCCGGCCGGTGGTCGCGCTGGTCCGCGGCGACCACGAGACCAACGATGCCAAGCTGGCCCGGGCCGTGGGGGCCGAGGAATTGGCCTTGGCCGACGCGGCCACGATCCAGGCCGTCACCGGCGCGGCGGTCGGGTTTGCCGGGCCGATGGGCCTGGCCGGTAAGGTCCACAAGCTGGCCATCGACCACGCCGTGGCCGCCATGGCCGTCGGCGTCACCGGGGCCAACAAGACCGACTACCACGTGCGGCACGTCGTCCCCGGGCGGGACTTCCCCCTGGCAGGGGAAAACGTCGTCATCGCCGACATCCGCACGGCCGTCGAAGGCGACACCCACCAGGGTAAGCCGCTGAAGTTCTCCTGCGGCGTCGAGGTCGGCCACGTCTTCAAGCTCGGCACCAAGTACAGCCAGGCGCTGGGGGCGACGTTCCTGGACGAAGACAGCGCCGAAAAGCCTTTCGTGATGGGCTGCTACGGCATCGGCATCAACCGCATCCTGGCCATGGCCATCGAGCTCGGCCACGACGATGACGGCTGCATCCTGCCGGTCTCCATCGCCCCCTTCGAGGCGCTGGTGCTGCCGGTGAATAACGACAACCCCGAGGTCGTGGCCGAGGCCGAGCGCATCCACGACAAGCTGCAGCAAGCCGGCGTGGACGTGCTGCTGGACGACCGCAACGCCCGGGCCGGGGTGAAGTTCAAGGACGCCGACCTGATCGGCATCCCGCTGCGAATCGCCGTCGGCGACCGCAGCCTGAAGCAAGGAAAGGTCGAGGTCAAGCGCCGAACGGACAAGAAGCCCACCCCCCTGCCCGCCCACCAAGCCGTCGCCGAGACGCTGAAGATCCTGGCAGAGATGAAGGCAAAGCTGGGCGGGCCTGGCAGACCCCTGTGACGGGGGCGGCGGCCCCTGGGCCGCGGCGCCGACACCCTTCGGCCTGCCGAACCGGAAGGGATGGAGGAAAGGACAGAGACCTGAGGTCATCGGGTGGCTCGTGCCCGCAACAAATATTCGGATTATCTCCAGTACCTGGGCCTGCGGCTGTTCGGCATGTTCGCGCACATGTTCGAGGTGTCCAAGAGCTACCGCACGGCCCGCTGGATGGGGGAGCTGATGTGGCGGATCGACCGCCGGCACCGCCGGGTGGCCTGCGGGCACCTGCGGCTGAGCTTCCCCCACTGGCCGGAGGCCCGCGTGCGGCGCGTTGCCCGCAAGAGCTTTCACAACCTGCTGTACCTGGGGGTGGAGGTGCTGTTCATGCCGCGGCTGATCAAGCCCAACCGCTGGCGCCGGCACGTTCGCTTCCGCAACATGGGCCAGATGCTCCGCCTGATGCTCAGACAGGAAAGCGGCTTGATCCTGGTCACCGGCCACTTCGGCAATTTCCTGGTCGTGGAGTACACCATGGCGGCCGTGGGCATCCCCACGGTTTCCGTCGCCCGCCCGCTGGACAACCCGTACGTCTGGAATCACATGATGAAGCTGCTCGAAGGCAACAGCCAGCGG
>LJUF01000074.1 GCA_001303665.1 Phycisphaerae bacterium SM23_33
CTGTCCGGTGTAGATCACGGTTTGGCCTTCGACGATGGGTGTGGCGGAGTTGTAGAACCTTTGCTGGGGCGGGGAAGGGACCTGCCACAGGAGCTTGCCATCGGCCGCGGCCACGCCCACGACATTCTTTTCCGTCTGCACGACGACCTGCTTCGTGCCGGCCACCATCATCAGGACGGGCGAGGCATACGCCGGCCCGTCGCCGGGGCATTCCCACTTCTGCTTGCCGGTGGCCAGGTCGAAGGCGATGATCGCGCCCTTGCCCGGCCCGCCGAGGTGGGCGATGACCATGCCGTCGACGATGATGGGCGACATGCCTGTGAAGTACTGGGGCACGAGCTTGGGGAACGGGTCCTTGCGCCACAGGGGCTTGCTGGTGGCGGCGTCCAGGCAGGAGAGAACCCCGCCCACTCCGAGGGTGACGACCTTTCCATCGGCCACCGCGGGGGAGCTTCTGGGCCCCGGATGTCGGGAGGCCGGTCCCGTCACGGCCTGGGCGGCGTACTTGTCCCGCCACAGCTCCTTTCCCTCGCTCGCGTCCAGGCACAAGGTGACCTCATCGTCGCCCTGCCGGGCAAAGACATAGAGCTTGTCGCCCACCAGGGCGGGCGTGGCATCGCCGGAGCCCACCGTCACTGACCACTTCCGGGTGAGCGCCTTCGGCCAGGTCTCGGGCGCGGTGAACCCGGTGACTTTCCCATCGCGATTGGGCCCTCGCCACTGGGGCCAATCCTGGGCCAAGACCCCCCCTGCGCAGACCAGGATCACACAGCAGGCGATCACGCCGATCAATCGATTCGCGTTTTTCATGTCAGCTCCTGTTCGATTCCTATTGAGAAGCCTTCACCGAACTGCCCGCACCGCGATGGGATACGGCTTCTCGCTCGTCTATTGCAGTCTATGGGGATTTCACAGATGATCTTCGGCCCAGAACCCTGGTGGGCCGTCTTTTGGGCATTGTAACCTGACCAAAGGCTCCGGCAAGCCGGAATCCGCGCCCCAGGGTGCATTAAGGTGCTGGGGACGGCTGTGCTGGCAGTCATTCACCGCTGAGTTCGGGCCTCCCCAAGGCCTTGACGCCCCCACCTGTGGCGTAATTGCGGGGGTTTTCCGGCCGCTTGTGCTAAGATGCTTGCCGGGACGGGCGGCGACTCAGCCAGGGGCACGGTTTCAGGGGGCCACCGTCGCCGGTCAGGAAGAAAGCTTGCATGGGGAAGAAAGTTGCTGCGTTAGGCAACTATATGAGTAACGAACCGGAAATGCCGAACCACAGGGGCTATCCGGCCTCGAACAGTGACGCAGAACTTGTGCGGAGGCTCCGGAAGGGCGAACCTGCGGCCTTCCGTCGGCTGGTCGATGAGTACGCACAATACCTGTTCGGGCTGGCCTTCCGCCTGGTCGGGAATTCGGCAGATGCTGAGGACATCCTGCAGGAGACGTACACAGGCGCTTTCCGTGGCCTCGGGTCGTTCAGGGGCCAGTCCTCGATAAAGACGTGGCTGACGCAGATTCTTCTTCGCCAAGCTGCCAGGCACCATAGGGTCCGGGCGAGACGTAAGGTGATTTCGATGGACGTTGACCTTGCCGCGGCTGACCGGCGGAGCGTTCCCTCGGCAACTGGAATGGTTGACGTGCAGATGGACGTCGAAGCCGCGATAGGGGCGCTGTCTCCCGCGCACCGGGAGGTGATTGTGTTCAGGGAGCTCAAGGGCTTGTCCTATGACGAGATCGCGACGGTGCTTGGCGTGCCGCAGGGGACGGTGGAGTCGCGGCTGTTCCGCGCCCGCCGAGAACTGAGGGAGCTGCTGAGGGAGTACCTGAGCCATGAATGAATGTCAACGTGCAGAGGAACTGAACGCCTACCACGACGGCGAACTGCCGCCGGCGGCCGGGGCTGAGTTCGAAGAACACCTGCGGCAATGCCCCCGGTGCGCCGCCGAGCTGGCCCACCTGCGGGAGCTGTCCAGGCTGCTTGGAACGCTGGCCGAGCCAAAACTCTCTCCACAAGTTCTCCATCGACTGCACCGGGGCGCCGTCCATGCCTCCCAGGCCGGCATCCAGCGCATGGCGCAGGTGGTTTCGGCCGTGGCTGCCTCGGTCTTGCTTGTCTGCTCGATATGGATGTGGCGGCTGCCGGCGGACACGGGCAGGCCCGAGGAGATCCCCCAATGGGAGCGGTGGGCCCTGCGACAGGAAGAACCTCGGGTGGCCGAGACCGGCGGGGAGGAGTTGGCGCTGTGGATGATCGAAGGCCTGACGGGGAACGGCGATCATGACTAAGGCAAAGGCGATTCTTCTGGTATCGTTCCTGTTGACGGCCGTGGCCGGCGCCGCGGTGGGCGTGCTGGTCTCCTGGCCGAAGTCGCGTCACCCGCACCGGCCCGGGCTCACGGAGCAGTTGGGCCTGAGCCCCGAGCAGCAGGAGAAGATGCGCAAGATATGGTCGGAGGTAATGGGCCCGCCGGGACGGCACCGGGTGGAGAGCCGACGGGCGCTGGCCCAGGAGCGGGACGAGGCCATCGTGGCCCTGCTGACCGATGAGCAGCTTGCAAAATACCAGCAGGTCGTCCGGGAATACGAGCGGAAGCTGGAGGAACTGCGGCAGGAAGGGCAGCGCCGGGTTCAGGAAGCCATCGAGCGGACGAAGCAGATCCTCTCGGCCGAACAGGCCAGGAAATATGAAGAGCTTCTGAAGAAAAGCGAGACGGGCCGGGGCGTGGGGCCGGGCTGGCGCGGCCGCGGTCCCCGCAGCGCCCCCTCAGATCGGCAATCTGCTCCTCGCGGTGAGGAGTAGCGTGTTTGGCAACCACGGCAGTTTCTTAGACAAGGAGTATTGGCATGGTGCGACAGAAAGCATGGTTGGTCCTGGTCGCGGCGGCGGTCGCGGGTGCCGTGTGGGTGGGGCAGGCAATTTCCCAGCAACAGCCCCCCGGCCGCCAGCGTGACCCGGCTGCGGCCCGCAGGCGGATGGAGGAATTTCGCGCCCAGGCCGCCCAGCGGATGCGCGAGAGCCTCGGGGCCACCGAGGAAGAATGGAAGGTCCTGCAGCCGAAGGTCGAAAAGGTGCAGACGCTGCAGCGCCAGTCGCGTGGCGGCATGCGAGGCATGACGGGGCAGCCCGGCCGCCGCGGCCGCGCGCCCGGCGCGCCCGGCGCAGAAGCTGCACCCGCCCGCGAGCAGACAGAAGTCGAGAAGGCCACGGAGTCGCTGCGCAAGGTACTGGACAACAAGGAGGCGCCAGCGGGCGACATCAAGGCCGCCCTGGAGACCCTGCGCCAGGCGCGGGAGAAGGCGGCGCAGGAGCTGGCCAAGGCCCAGAAGGATCTGCGCGAGGTGGTGACCGTTCGCCAGGAGGCCCAGCTGGTGCTGATGGGACTGCTGGACTGAGGCGAGCCGGCGGAAGGCCGCCCGGGCGCGAAGGTTTCTCGCCCGGGCGGCGGCTGCCGGGGACGGCTGTCTTTGTCTGCCGGTTGATGCCATGAACGCGATTCTTGTCAAAATGCAAAGCGAGGGCCTGCTGGACGAGCAGGCCACCCGGCGCGTGGAGGCCCTGGTGGCCCAAGGCAAGTCGCTGGACGAGGCGCTGCTGGCGGGCGCCGGGCTGCCTGAGGAGCGATTGCTCCGCTACCTGTCGCAGGAATTCCACGTCCCGTACGCTGACCTGGAAGCCCAGCCGCCGACCAGGGAGTTCCTGACGCAGTTTCCGGCTCGGCTTTTGCTGACGCATCGGCTGCTGCCGCTGTCGAAAGAGAACGGCGTTGTCCTGGTGGCATCGAACAAGCTGTTTGACACCAGCGGCCTGGACGAGCTGCGCATGGCCAGCGGGCAGGAGTTCCGCCTGACCCTGGCCCCGTGGGGCGAGATCAGCCGCTGCCTCAACGCCCTGCTGGGTGTCGGGGCCGACACGCTGCAATCGCTGGTGTCCGAGGCGGCCGATGCCAAGGTCCAGGTCGTCGATCAAGACTCGGACGAGGACGTGGACCTGGCAGAGGCCGCCGAAGACGCCTCCATCATCAAGTTCGTCAACCAGGTGCTGACCGAAGCCATTGAGCGGCGGGCGACGGACGTGCACTTTGAGCCCTTCGAGGACACCCTCCGCGTACGCTACCGGGTGGACGGCGTCTTGCAGGAGGCCAACGTTCGCCCCGAGGTCCACCAGTTCCAGCCGGCCATCGTCTCGCGAGTGAAGATCCTGAGCCATCTGGACATCGCCGAGAAACGGCTGCCGCAGGACGGGCGGATCAAGCTCAAGGTGGCCGAGCGAGAAATCGACGTGCGCGTCTCGGTCATCCCCATGCTTCACGGGGAAGCCGTGGTGCTGCGACTGCTGGACCGCAGCGCGACGTTGCTGGGTCTGGAAAACCTAGGCATGGGCCAGGACGACCGTCTGGCGTTCGAGCGGCTTCTCGCCCTTCCCCACGGCATCGTGCTGGTGACGGGCCCGACCGGCAGCGGAAAAACGACCACGCTGTACGCGGGCTTGTCTCGGATCAATGACGTGGAACGCAAGATCGTGACGATTGAAGACCCCATCGAGTACCACCTGCAAGGGATTAATCAGATCCAGGTGTCCACCAAGGCCGGGCTGAGCTTCGCCCGGGGCCTGCGCTCCATATTGCGTCACGACCCGGATGTGATCCTGGTGGGTGAGATCCGCGACCAGGAGACGGCCGACATCGCGGTGCAGGCGTCGCTGACGGGCCATCTGGTCTTTTCCACCCTTCATACCAACGACGCCCCCGGGGCGCTGACCCGCCTGGTGGACATGGGGATCGAGCCGTACCTGGTGGCGTCCTCGCTGGAGATGGTGCTGGCCCAACGGCTGGTGAGGCTGATCTGCCCCCACTGCAAGGAGGCGTTTGCCCCGGCCGACGCCGCAGCCCTGCGGGCGGAGCTCGGCGACGACGTGCCGGAGGCGCTGTACCGCGGAAGCGGCTGCCGCCAGTGCCAGGGCACCGGCTACCGCGGCAGGACCGGAATCTTCGAAACAATGGTTATCAACGAGTTGATTCGCGGCATGATCCTGGAGCGGGCCTCGGCCGGCGAGATCCGCCGACAGGCCGCCCAACAGGGCATGAAGTGCCTCCGGGAAGATGGCTGGCGCCTGGTCCGGAGCGGAAGGACCACGCTTGCCGAAGTGCTTCGGGTGACCAAGGACGAGCGCTTCAACGGCAACGGGGCTCCGCTCTATGCGGCCGATGCGGACGTGCCGGCCCCAGGCCGGGGCCGAGGCCCCGACCCCAGCATGCGGAGCCTTGACTGATGCCGACCTTCACCTACACAGCCCTGGATGCCAAAGGCAAGAAGATGTCCGGGGCGGTGTCCGCCCAGAACCGTTCGGCCGCCCTGGACCAAGTGGGGCGGGAGGGCCTGCTCACCGTGTCCATGGCCGAACAGGGAGACGATGCGGCCAAGCCGGCCACGCTGAAGAGGTTCTCCGGCCGCGTGTCGCAGGCCAGCGTCGAGGCCTTCATTCGCGAGCTGGCGAATCTCCTGACGGCGGGCGTGCCCATGAACCGGGCCATGCACATCCTCCGCCGCGAAACCTCCCAGCCGGGGGCGAAAAGGCAGTGGGCCGCCATTCACGACGACGTGGCCGGCGGCGCCTCCCTGGCGGATGCCATGAGCCGCTGGCCCCGGTCGTTCCCGGCGGTGTACGTGGCCATGGTCCGCGCCGGGGAGACGGCCGGGTTCCTGGACGTGGTGCTGGGGCAGATCGCGGAGTTCCGATCGCGCGAACGCGATCTCAAATCGAAGGTCAAAGGCGCCCTGGCCTATCCCGGCATCCTGGCCGTGCTGGCGACCGGAGTGCTCATCTTCCTGATGACGTACTTCATCCCCAGGTTCTCGGCGATCTTCGCGGACTTCGGCGGGGCTCTGCCGATGCTCACCCGTGCCATCGTGGCCGTGAGTCGGGCGGTGAAGGACTACGGCCCGCTCTTCATCATCGGCGCGGCCCTGGTGGTGGTCTTGATCCGCCGGGTATTGAAGTCCGAGGCCGGCCGCCTCGCGACCGAAAAACTGCTCCTGCGCGTCCCGGCCGTGGGCCGCGTGCTGGCGCGATTCGCCCTGGTCCGATTCTGCCGCATGCTGGGAACCCTGCTGGGGGCGGGCGTGCCTCTGGTCACCTCTCTGAGAGTGGCCAGGGAGGCCATCGGGTACCAGACACTCTCCGAGGCCGTGCACCTGTCCATGGAAGAAGTTCAGCAGGGAAAGCCGCTGTCCCGAAGCTTGGCCTCCTGCGAGCAACTGTTTCCGGCCTCGGTGGTCGAGATGATCGCGGTCGCCGAGGAGAGCGGCAGGCTGGATCAGGAACTGAGGCGGCTCGGCACCGTGTACGAAGCGGAGCTGGACCGCCAGCTCCGCATGCTGGTGGCGCTGGCCGAGCCGGCTTTGTTGTTCGTCATGGCGGCCATCATCGGAACAATCGTCGTCGGCATGTTGTTGCCGGTGTTCACCTTGCAGGAGCTCATTCGTTAAGAGGAACCGACCATGAACGGCAAGATCAGCCCAGCGTTCATCCAGGCCAAGAGCCCTCCGATGCGTTTCCTTCGCGGTTTCACGCTCATCGAATTGCTGCTGGTGCTGGTGATTCTCACGGCCCTGGCGGCGGTGGTGGTCCCGAAATTCACCCGGAGGTCGGAACAGGCAAAGATCACCGCGGCCCAGGCCGACATCGCCGGCATCGAGCTGGGGCTGGACGCCTTCGAGGTCGACTGCGGGCGCTATCCCACCTCGGAGGAAGGCATAAAGGCAATTGTCGAGCAGCCGGCGAACGCGGACGGCTGGCGGGGGCCTTACATCAAGCGCGGCCTGCCCAAAGACTCCTGGGGCAATGCCTACGTCTACCAATGTCCGGGTCAGCACAACACCAACAGCTATGACCTGTATTCCTTCGGACCTGACGGGCAGGATGGCACCGAGGATGACATCGACAACTGGTCCGAGCGCTGAAAGGCGAGCCGGTGGGTTCACGATTCTGGAGCTCATCGTGGTGCTGGTCCTGATCAGCACGGTGCTGGCCATGGCGGCGCCGTGGCTGCGCGGGTTCTCCGGCGGGCGGCAGACCGCCGAAGCCGCGGCACAGGTGTTGTCCCTGACGCATCTGGCCCGTTCGCAGGCAGCGGCCCAGGGACGCAGCTATCGCCTGAACATCGATGCCGAGGCCAAGACGTACTGGCTGACCATGCAGCAGGCGGGGGCGTTCGTGGAACTGGATTGCGAGCATGGCCGTCGCTTCCAGTTTCCCGAGGGTGTGTCCGTGACGCTGGAGTCGTCCGTAGCCGAGGGGCAGGCGTCGTACATCCAGTTTTACCCGGACGGCAGAAGCGATCAGGCAACGATCCGGCTGACGGGACGGGGAGCAGACGTGTACGAAGTCAGCTGCCAGTCCGCGTCGGAGCGGTTTCGGGTGGTGTCGCCCTCGGAGGCCGGCGGGTCATGAACAACCGACCGACAGTCCGGCGCCGCGGCCAGGGCAAAGGCGCCTTCACCATCATCGAGGTGCTGGCCACGCTCACGCTGGCAGCCATCGTTCTGCCGGCGGTGGTCAGCGGCGTCTTGCTTTGCCTGGCCACGGCCGCCCACGCCCGGCAGCATGCCGAGGCGGCCTCGTTGGCGCAGAGCAAGCTGGCGGAGCTGGTGGCCACCGGACAAATCCACGATGCGGAGCTGGCCGGGGATTTCGGTCCGGACCGGCCGGAATACCAGTGGTCGGCCGAGTTGAATGACTGGGAAGATACCCGCCTGCGCCAACTGGACGTCTCGGTGACCTGGATCCGGCGAGGGCAGGAGTACCAGGTCACGCTGAGCACGCTCGTGTACACCGGAGTCCCGAATGATTGACCCCCGCGGAAAAGCCCGGGCGTTCACGCTGCTGGAGATGCTGGTGGCAACGGCCATGACCGCCGTGCTGGCGGGGTCCCTGTACGCCACCCTGCACATCGCCTTCAAGGCCCGCCGGGCCGCGCTCCAGGCCGTCGAGCCCGCCTGGAAGGCCGAGCTGGCCGTCGAGCTGCTGCGGGCCGACATACAGTCCGCGGTGGTCCCCAGCGGCGTGCTGGCCGGAGCTTTCGTCGGAGAACAGCAAACCGACGGTGCCGGCCGTGAATGCGACTGCCTGCTGCTGTATTGCACCGCCTCGGGGGCCCGGCAGGCGGAAGGCGTCGGGGATACCAGGATGTTAGAACTCCTCTGCGAGCCGGAAGAGGATGCAACGGGCATGCTCCTGCTGCGACGGACCACCGTGAATCTGTTGGCCCCGGTCACCCCTGAGCCGGCGGAGGAGGTGCTCTGCCGCGGGGTGCACGCGTTCGGACTGAGGTACTTCGACGGGGTCGACTGGCAGGACAACTGGGACTCCACCACCCGGGACAACACGCTGCCGTCGGCGGTCGAGGTGACGCTGGAGCTGGAAGCCGAAGGCCCTCAGCAGCCCGAGACGGACGCCGGAGGATATTGGACGTCCCAGGTGTTCCTGGTCCCCTGTAGTTCCATCGCGCCGGGAGGGTCAGTCCCGGTGGCCGTGCCTTGAGACATCGCATGAAGCGAACCCTTGCGACATCCAGCTTCGCACGCGGCCGCCGGGCGGCCGACGGTCGGACGCGGCGCGACCCCTTGCCTGCCGGCCGCGGCGGATGCCGCGCCGAAGGGACGGTACTCATCGTCACCATGTGGATCATGCTGGTGCTGGCGGGTCTGGTGATCGTGCTGGCCCGCTCCATGCGGGTGGAGGCGGTGTGCGCAGCCAACTACGCCGCCGCGCAGCAGGCCTCGGCCGTCGAACAGGGGGCAATCCAGTATGTGCTGGCGAGCCTCGACGGCCTTCAAGGCCTCACGCCGTCGGAGGCCGACATGCCCTGCCAGGCCGTCCAGGTCGGGTACGGGGCCTTCTGGATCCTTCGCCCGAACTTCGAAGACGACCGCGAGTGGGCCTACGGCGTGGTGGGCGAAGCGGCCAAGGTGGACCTCAACTCGGCCCCGGCCGAAACGCTGCTGCGACTCACCGACATGACGGATGAACTCGCCGCCGCCGTCGTGGACTGGCGGGATGCCGACAGCGACCTCACGCCCGGCGGGGGTGAAAGCGAGTACTACCTGTTGCTGGGCGACCCCTACGAGTGCAAGAACGCTCCGCTGGAAACGGTGGAGGAGCTGCTGCTGGTCAAGGGCTGCTCCAGGGAGCTGTTGTTCGGAGAGGACCTCAACCGCAACGGCGTGCTCGACGACAACGAGAACGACGGTTCCGACAGCGACCCGACCGACGACCGCGACGGCAAGCTGGACCGCGGCATCTTTGACTTCGTGACCGTGCATGCTGTCGAGCCCAACACCTCCGCTGCCGGCTCGCAGCGTGTCAACGTCAACCAGGCCCAGACGCAGGCCTTGTCCCAGGTGCTGCAAAAGTCCGTTGCCCTGGACCGACTTCCCGACGTGCTGGACCGGGCGCGCCGCGGGCGGCCGTTCCAGAGCGTGCTGGACTTCTACTTTCGCACCGGGCTGACCATGAAGGAATTCGCCCCGATTGCCGATCAGCTCACCACCGTCAACGACAGGACGCTGCGGGGGCTGATCAACGTGAACACCGCACCCAAAGAGGTGCTGCTCTGCCTGCCAGGCCTGGACGAGGGCGACGTTTCGGCCCTGCTGGCAGGACGGTCGGGGGAGGAGGCCGACCTGAACAGCATTGCCTGGGTGGCCCAGGCCCTGCCCCGGGAAAAGGCCGTCCCCATCGGTCCGCACATAACCGCGCGGTCGTTTCAGTTCTCCGCCGACATCGTCAGTATCTCCGGCGACGGCCGGGCCTTCAAGCGGTGCCGAATCGTGGTCGATGCCGCCGAAAGCCCGCCGCGGCTGATCTACCGGCAGGACCTGACGCATTTGGGCTGGCCGCTTCCACCGGAGATTGTCGACCAACTGCGGTCCGGCACCGGCATGCAGGAAGTCGTCCAGAATGTTGCCCAAGGGAGGTAGGATGCTGCTGAATCGCAGAGTGTTGGGACTTGCTGTCACGGAGCGTTCGATGATTGCCGTCGAGGTGGGTTCCGCCAACGGCCGTCTGAAGGCGTTCCGTGCGGGGATCTTTGTGTGTCCGCAGGACCCCGGCCTGCAGGATCCGGCCGAATTGGGCAAGGCGCTGAGACAGTTCTTGCGGAAGGAGGGGTTCTCCGCGCGGCGCTGCGTGATCGGCATGGAAGCCAAATGGCTGACGGCCAGGGAAAAGGCGCTGCCGCCGGGCTCGGCGGACTCGTTGGGCGGCATCCTTTCGATCATGGCGGAACGGGAGTTTGCCTCGGAGCGGGAGAACCTGCTGTTCGATTACATCGGCCCGACCGGCGGCGACCAGGGCGAGCACGTTCTCCTCGTGGCGGCCTCTCGCCGACACGTAGCTCATCTCCAGGCGATGGCGGAGGCCGCGGGCCTGAGCGTGACGGCGATCACCTCGACCGCAATCGCCTTGACCTGTTCGTCAGACCGCCGTGATGTTCCCGAGCGGATCGTGCTGCATCTCGTGGAAGGCGGCGCGGAGCTGGTCGTGCAGTCCAAAGGCAGCCTCCGCCTGGTGCGCCGATTCTCGCTGTTGGGGCCCCAGGGCGGCGGGGCGGACGCCGCCAGCGGCTGGCTGGACGACCTTCTGGGCCAATTGGGCCGAGTGATGTCCCTGCTGCCGGGTGAGCAGACCGCTGCGCAGGAGCGCGAGCTGCACGTATGGAACGGGGCCGACCTGGACAGCAGCAGCCTGGCTGTCCTGGCGGAGCGGATTTCCCCGCAGGCCAAGCTGTGCCGGCCTTCACTCAGCTTCGACATGGCAAGCCTTCCGCGCGAGCTGCAGCGGGACGACATCGCGGCGGCGACGTGCCTCGGCGCCGCGGCCCTGCAGGGGCGGCTGCCGGGGGTCGATTTCCTGCACTCCAGGCTGAGCCCGCCCAGAAAGCCGGCCCTGAGCAGGAGGGCCGTCTGGATTGCGGGGGCGGCCGGGGCCATCGTCCTGGCCAGCGCCGTCCTGCTGCTGGATTGGCGGAGCCGCCAGCAGCAGGTCAACGTGCTGCAGAGCAAGTTCAAGGCAATGGAGGCAAGCGTGGCCGAGGCCAGGGACGTCATTGACAAAGAAGCGTTGGCTCGATCCTGGTATGACCGGCGACCGAGATACCTGGAGTGCATGCGCGAAGTGACCCTGGCATTTCCGGCCGAGGGGAGAATCTGGGCGACCAGCCT
>LJUF01000075.1 GCA_001303665.1 Phycisphaerae bacterium SM23_33
GGGAATAGCCGCGGGTGCAGAGGAAGGCGAAGCCGGCGGTCCTGAAGCGGCCCAGCAGGGCCGTCAGGATCAGGCTGTGAACCAGGATGAACACCGCCGGCCAGGGGTCGCGCCCGTGCAGCAGGTCGGGTTTCAGCAGGGAGTACATGCAGGCCGCGGGGACGGCGATCAGCGTCGCCGGCCAGGTCTGCCGCAGGAGGAAGAAAAGCAATCCGCGCTTTATGCCCATCAGACGGTCTCCTCGGTTGGCTTGCGGGCGTCTTCGGACAGGTGCTCGGCGATGGTCAGGTACAGCCGCTCCAGGCCGACCGTGCGGACGCGGGCCCGGGGTCCGGCCCGCCGGTGCAGCTCGTCGTCGCTGAGGCCGTTGCACCTGACCCACGCCACCAGGGTCTGTCCCAAGCGGATGCTGCCGAGCAGCGACACGCCGGCGGCCAGGTCCGGCAGCGCCTCGGTGTTGGGCAGGGCCACCTGCCTGACCTGCTCGCGAAGCTCCTCCAGCGGGGCGTGCAGGACGAGGTGCCCGCGGTGGATGATGGCCACGTCGTCGGCCACACGCTCGATGTCGCCGATGACGTGGGTGGCCACGACGGCGGCGGCGTCGCGCTCGTTGACGCAGTCGCGGACGCGGTCGTACAGGTCGCGCCGGGCGGCGGGGTCCAGCCCCTCGGCCGGTTCGTCCAGCAGCAGCACCTCGGCGCCGGCGGCCAGGGCCAGCACGGCCAGCACCCAGCGCCTCTGGCCCTTGCTGAGGGAGCCGAAGCGCCGGCCCAGCGACAGTCCGCCCCGGCGGCAGAGGTCTTCGGCCAGGGGCCGGTCGAAACGGGGCGAGGCGCCGGCCTGGAGGGCGAGGAGTTGGCGCAGCGTGGCCCAGGGTGGGGGATCCTGGTCTTGCCCGACGCAGGCCACCCGCCGGCACAGGTCCGCCGGCAGCCGCCGGGACGGCCGGCCCAGCAGCCGCACCTGCCCGGCCGTGGGGGCCAGCAGCCCTTGCACGAGCCTCAGAAAGGTGCTCTTGCCCGCGCCGTTGGGACCCAGCAGGGCCAGCACGTGGCCGGGCCAGACCTGCAGGCTCAGCCAGTCGAGCGCCCGCAGGCGGCCGAAGTCGCGGGTGAGGTTCCTCGCCTCGATGACGGGATCGCTCATGGTTTGGACTCCATCTGCCGGGCCTCGGCCTGGAGGACGTCCATGATTTCCTGGCGGTCAGCGCCCATGCGTGCGGCCTCGGCCAGCAGCCGCCGGGCCATCTCGGCAATGGCCTTTCGCCGGACGCCGACCGGGGTGCTGGACCGGTTGGTAGCCACGAACACCCCCTGGCCCTGCTTCATCACCACCAGGCCGGCGTGCTGGAGTTGTTCGTAGGCCCGCACCACCGTCAGGGGGTTGATCTTGAGCTGGCCGGCCAGGCCGCGGATGCTGGGCAGCTTCTCCCCCGGCGCGAGTTGCCCGGAGGCGACCTGGTATTTGACCGCCTCGATGATCTGGCGGTAGATCGGCTCGCCGCCGTGATGGTCCAGGTGAATGTACATGGCCCAACTGTATTGGCTGTACTAGCTCTTATACTACAGCAGCTCGGCCTCTGCAAGGGGGAAATTCATTTTTTTGATTCCCCGGCCAGAGCGCCCCGTGCCCAAGGGCCGCCCGAGCCCCCCGGTGACCGCGGCCTGCCTGAGGCGCCGCCGGGCGGTTGCAATCGGCCCGGCGGGGCGGTATGGGTAGCGGCATGTTCAGCAAGACCATTGACGTTCACAGCCGCGGCCGCAGCGAGATGATCGACATCACCGCCGAGGTGGCCGAGGCCGTTGCCGAAAGCGGCGTGGACGAGGGCGTGGCGACCGTGTACGTACCGCATACGACCGCCGGCGTGACCATCAACGAGAACGCCGACCCCTCGGTGGTGCACGACCTGCTGGCGGCCCTGGACGCGGCCGTGCCGTGGCGGCAGTCGTTCTACCGGCACGGCGAGGGCAACTCGGCCGCCCACGTCAAGAGCTCCATGGTGGGCTGCTCGGTGCAGGTGCTGGTGCGTGGGGGCGAGCCGGTGCTGGGGACGTGGCAGGGCGTTTACTTCTGCGAGTTCGACGGCCCGCGCTCTCGGCGGGCGATCGTGGCGGTACAATGAGCCGCGATGCCCGGGCCGGCGGCGCGGCGGCCGGCGCCAAACAGGACAGCGAAAGGAGATGATCATGTCTCAGCCGGATGGGAGTCCGGGCCGGGGCAGCCGCACCGGCAGCGGAGGGGGTAAGGCCGCGGGGTACCGGTTGGTATCGGTGGTGCTTTCGTCCCTTTGTTGCCTTTGTATTTGCGTGCTGCTCGCGGTCCTGCTGGTGATCGTGCCGAAGTTCTCGCGCACCTTCGAGGCTTTGGAGGCCGAGCTGCCCGGACTGACCCGGGCGGTCATTGGGGCCTCCCATTTGGTACGGGACTGGTCGTTCGTGGTCCTGCCACTGGCAGCGGCGGTCATGGCCGGCCTGATCTGCCTGAGCTTGTTCCTTCGCCACCCGATCAACCTGGCCATCGGTGCGGTATTGCTGGCGATCCTGGTGCTGAGCACGCCGGGGCTGATCGTGCTGGCGATGTATCTGCCCCTGCAGGGTCTGACCCGGAGCATGCAGTCGAACTAGCCCCCCGGCGGGGCGCGTGGGTGCCCCTGGTGCCGAGTCCCTGGTCGCCCGTTCCTTCACCTGCTATGATGGCGGCATGATCTGCTGCTCGTTGAATTCCGGCTCCAACGGCAACTGCATCTACCTCGAGGCCGAGGGGGTGAAGCTGCTGTTCGACGCGGGGATCAGCGGCAAGCGGACGGCGGAGCGGCTGGCGACCTGCGGCCGGGACGTCCGCGACGTCCAGGCCGTCATCATCTCCCACGATCACGTGGACCACATCCGCTGCGCGGGCATCCTGAACCGCAAGTTCGGCCTGCCGGTTTACATGACCCGGCAGACCTACCTCGCCGGGCGGCGGTACGCCCCTGGGCCGATCTACGACCTGCGGCACTTCCGCCCGGGTGAGGCCCTGACCTTCGCCTCCGTGACCGTCCAGACCGTCCGCACCCCGCACGACGGGGCTGAGCCGGTGGCCTTCGTCATCTCCGACGGCTACCGGCGGGTGGGGATCCTCACCGACCTGGGGCATGTCTTCCGCGGGCTGGGGGAGCTGCTGCGGAAGCTGGACGCGGTCTTCCTGGAGAGCAACTACGACCCGCAGATGCTGGCCAGCGGGCCGTATTCACAGTACCTCAAGCGCCGCATCGCCGGCGAGGGCGGCCACCTTTCCAACGTCGAGTCGGCCGAGCTGGTCGCCGGCGTCGGCAACGGCCGGCTTCAGTGGGTGGCGCTGTCGCACCTGTCGCAGGTCAACAACACGCCGGAGCTGGCCCGGCGAACGCATCTGGAGATCGCCGGCGGGGGCTGCCCCATCCACGTCGCCGGCCGCCACGGGCCAAGCGAGCTGCTGCGCGTCGAGTAGGCCGCCGCGGCCGGGCGGCGGATCCCGCCGGGCCATCGCCGGCCCCGGCCGGGGTGAGGGATTGTGAAAGGGCATGACAATGTCTCAAGCGAATGAAGGGCCGCAAAGGCCGCCGCCTCTCCCCGCCGGAGCGGGCCGGCGGCCGGCCTATGGGCTGGGCGGCATGGTGGTGGCCTGCGTGGCCATCGCCATCATGCTTGGGGTGCTGGTATGGACCGTGCCGCGGTTTGAGTCCCTCCTGGCCGAGTCGGGAGCGACGCTGCCGCGGCCGACGCGGGCGATCCTTCAGGCCTCTCATCTGGTCAAGTCCTGGCCGATGGTGTTCCTGCCGCTGGCCGGACTGGTGATGGCGGGCCTGATCTGCCTGCCGCTGCTCGTGCGCCGGCCGGCCGTTCGCGTCATCGGCCCGGCCGTGCTCACGCTGCTGATCGGAGCCGTGTTGGTCATCCTCTGGTCCCTGTACGCCCAGTTGGTGAGAGTAGCCGGCGAGATGCGGTAGCGGCCGGCGGCGGCTGCCGTGCCTGCCGACCCGGTCGTGGTGAATTCCTGAAAGTCAAGCGGCGCCTCGGGGGCGAAAGAGCATTAAAAGCTGATGGGCTGGTGAGTCTGCCGGCCGAGCTTCGGTGCAGAGCGATCGGAGAAAGTCATGCTGCGAATCCCATGGACGTTCTTGGTTGTGTTTGTCGCGGCGCAGCCGGCCTGGGGCGGCGTGGGCGATCCCGAGACCCGGACCGACCATCCCTGGTACCCCGGCGAGCTGTCCTGCTCGACGTTCGAGAGGCTGTTCAAGACCCAGGCCGAGCTGTACCAGCGCGTCACCGGCAAGACCGTCGGCACCGACGAGGACAAGGCGCTGGCCTCGTGGTACTGGCGGAACCTGAATTACTTCCACTGCACCGAGGGGGCCACCGACTACTGGGGCAAGGGCTACGGCACCGACTCGGAGCTGTGCAGCCGCGAATACTGGCGGGGGCTGTTCGGCTTCGGCTACGGCCTGTGCTACGCCACGCACGCCCAGTGGCCGGCCGAGATGGACAAGCTGCTGGGCCCGGGCTGCTGCCGCGGGGCCGGCGTCCAGGGCCACCACAGCTTCGAGGTGTTCCTGAGCGGCGGGGCCTACGGCACCGGCCGCTGGGCCCTGCTCGACCACGACGTGTCCACCGTCATCTTCGCCCCCGACGGCAGCCGGCTGATGGACCTGATGGAGCTGACGAAGGACCCGGCCTCGCGGAACGTGAACAACCTTACCGCCGGGCGGCAGCACGGCTGGCGGTCCGGCGGGCTGCACCCCGGCGACCCGGGGGTCCTACGCCAGCTTCAACGTGGCCTATTACGCCGGCGGCTACGCCACCGTGCCGCCGATCGTCCACCTGCGCTCCGGCGAGAGCCTGCGCCGCTACCTCAAGCCCGGGCTGGAGGATGGCAAGACCTTCGTCTACTGGGGCATCAACTACAACACCGCCGGCATCCCCGGCCCGGAGCGCTCGCGGAGCTGGGTCAACCAGCCGCAGAACATGTACCGGGCCAAGCGCGACTGCGGCCACAAGCCTGGACAGGCCCGATACGCCAACGCCATGTACACCTACACGCCCGACTTCACCTCCGGCAAATACAAGGAAGGCGTCATTGACGAATCGGACAAGCAGGTGACCTTCGAGTTCTACACCCCCTACGTCATCGCCGCCGCCCCGCCGCCGGAGGCCGCCAAGGAGCAATGGGGCATCTACAAGAGTGGCTGTACCGGCGGGCTGGTCATCCAGGGCAGCATGACCTGCCCGGTGGAGGTCTCCACCGACCGGGGCAAGACCTGGCAGCAGGCTGGCGCGGCCAAGGACGGCATGGATCTGACCGACGTGGTCAAGGGGCACAGCCAATACTGGATAAGGTTCGGCGCCGCGGCGAAGGAGCTGGCCGATGCCGGGCTGAGCATCCGCACCGTCTGCCAGTGCGCCCCCGCCCTCATCCCGCACCTGAAGGGCGGAAAGAACACGGTCACCTTCGCGGCTTCGGGCAAGGCGGTCATCTCGGCCGGGCCAAACCTGGACCAGGCCCACGTCGTGGCCGGGAAGATTGCCAGCCCCTCGGTGACGTTGCAGCTTGCGGCGCCGCGGAGGGCGGCGGCGATCCATGTGTACGCCGCCAGCCGGCAGGCCTCGGGCGCCCCGCCCGGGGACTGCCTGTACAACATCGACTGCTCCGCCGACGGCGGCAAGACCTGGAAGCCGGTCCTGAAGGACTGGAAGATCATCCGCCACAAGCCCGAGCCGAAGGACTGGTGGAGCCACAGCTTCTGCTACGGCGACGCGGCTCTGCCCGGGGTCGCCGGCCCGGTCCGGGTGCGCTTCACCAACACCGGCGGCAGGGCCTTCACCCGGCCGGAGGCGCACCTCGTCTATGAGGTCAGGAACACCTCGCCGGTGAAGGTCACCTTCGCCTGGAAGGAAGACGGGGCCGTCAAGACGGCCGCCCATACGTATGAGGCCCCATCCGGCAAGGCCGACACGTCCTGGAGCTTCGACGCCGGCGCCAAACCCGAAACGCTGTGGGTGGAATACGCCGCCGACTAGCCCGGATGCAGCCGCGGCTCGGCGCAGGGCAGGCTTCTCCGCCGCCTGCGGCGGCGACGTCATCGCGGCAGTTCCGCGTCAGTCCTTCCTGCGATTCGTTGTCCGATCTGGTGGTTCCAGCTCATTCAACGGTGCCGTCGAAGCACCCCGGGCGACGGGCGCCGTCGGCTATTCTTCCCGGCAGATGGCCAGCAGGGTCAGGTCGTCCTGGGGCTCCAGAGACTCACCGGCGCGACTCAATGCATCGTCCAAGATGCTTTCGCAGAGCTGCTCGGCGCCGCAGGTTCTGTTCTCGAAATGGACTCGCGCCAGCCGATCTGCCGAGTATTGCCCGTCCAAGCTGTCCTCGGCCTCGATCAGGCCGTCGGTGTAGGCCAGCAGCGACCACTGCCCGGAAACTGCAAGCATAGCGGGGCATGCCGGCCTGGACGGCCGCGGCGCGCCCCAGGGAGGGGCACAAGCCTCGACGACCCTCTCAACCCGTCTGCCGGCCCGCAGCACCGACGGCCACGGATGGCCCGCGGACAGCAGCCACAGCGCCTCGCCGGCCAGGTCCACGAGTCCCAGCAGACCGGTGGCGAAGACCTCGCCTTCCCACGTGGTCGCCATCACCTCGTCCAGGCGGCGGTCCAACTGTTCCAGTTCCCAGCCCTCTCGAACCGCCGTCCTGAAGACCGCCTGGAGCTGCGTCATCACCATGCCCGAGGCCAGTCCGTGCCCCATCGCGTCGGCGACGATGAAGGCCAGTTTGTCCGGGCCCAGCGCCTGGCAGTCGTAGTAATCTCCGCTGATGCCGAAGCCCGGCCGGTTGGCGCCGGCTATGTCGAGGCGCGGGTCCAGGTCGAGACTGCGGGGAAAGAGCCTGAGCTGCATTCTCCTGGCCGCGGCCAGCTGCCGCTTCCATTCCTCGGCGAGCTGCCGGCAGCTCAGGTCTTCGAGAAAATCCCGGGCCAGATCCTGCGCCTGGCGATCCGGCAGCCCCGCCAGCGCCGCTGTTACCCTGGAGGCCAGCTCTTCAGCCTGCATCTGGACCACCGCAGTCACTTGGCTGTCCTTCAGAGTATCCATCTCGATTCCATCCTTAGCGTGCTGCTTGCGTTTGGCCGATTTGCCCAAGCGGTGAACGGCTTGTGCCATCGCCGGACGCCGACACCGGCTTGGCCAGTTCCCGACGCGCTGTGAGCCGGAGATTTCCAGCGCCGGTCTGCTTTAGAATGCCCAAGTGCATCGCCCTACACGGCTCCACATGCCGCTCCGCCGACTGCTGATGAATAATGCGGGTTGGGTTGTCCGGAGAAGCTCACCCAGGACGAGCAGGGAGGGCGGGCTTTCTGCGTTGACTCGAATCGTTCTGCTTCTCAGGCTCTATTCTCTCGACGACATATCCTTTCGGCGCCTCGACACTGAACAAGGAGTCATCGAGTGGGCCATCAAGTTCGATGTCCCTGATGGTTGCATCGCCTTGCGAAGTCGGGATCACAAAGAGAAGCGGATCGCCCGTCGCAGCATCCACCCAGATTTCTATTGCCTTGCTGCCACTGGTAACCTGGAACCCGCGGGCGCTCCTCCCATCGATCTTCCTCTCGCCCAACGGCTTGTCCTTCCCTTTGAGTAGTGCCTTAACATGGTCAAACGTCATGCCTACGCGCCTACTATTTGGTCGAAGCTTGCCGAACGACTGGACGGTTGCCTTTTTCGTCTCGGGGTACAACGCCAGCATCTTCCCGAGTCTTGAGTCGGCTATCATGATGGTGCTCGGCCCAGCAGGGTAGTAAGGCTTCCCGTCCGGTCTCAAAGGAGTTATTTCCATTCTCAAGAGATCAGAACCTTTCGACATCAACCTCGTCCTGAGTATCTGCCCGGATGCCAGAGGGACGGTTTGCGTGTAGGAAACCGTCTTGGCAGATTCGAGATGCTCCCGGACCTGAGCATACGCAATGGTGCTCTCTCCCCCGGTAAGCGTCATGACGCACAGGCTGGCGGCAACGAGAAGGACCGCAGCTGCGGCTGCTGCATATTTCGTTCCGAGAATCATTTTGAGTACTCCTTTCTTTTCCAGGTGCGGCGTTGTTAGGGGCGAGTCGCAGACTACCCGCCGCATCACTCTCTCGGCAATCGGCGGAATCCTACGAATATCCCGTCCGGCCTCGGCAATGGCTTCCTCGGACCCTCTATCGTCGATCATGATCTACCCTCGTTCATCCGAATCCTGATGGCCTGTCTGGCACGGCATAGTTGGCTTGTCACCGTTCCAATGGGTTGGTTCGTCGCCTCTGCAATGTCGGTCACGCTCAGGTCCTGGAAATACCGCAGCAACACCACCTGCAACAGCGCCTCAGGCAGTTGCATCACCACGGATAGGATTTCTTCCGTGCGTTCTTCGACTCGGGAGTCCTGGGTCTCATCGGGGTCCTCGGGCACTCGATCCCAGGCCGCTTGGCGTTGTGTTTTTCGAAGCGTTTTCAATGCCTGTGTTCGCGCTATTCTCACGATCCACGCCCCAAAGGCTTGCGGATCCTTCAGTGTGCCAAGCCTCTGATATGCGCTAAGGAAAGCTTCCTGCGATATGTCCTGCACGTCATGCCAGTTGCGCACAACAGACGCGGCTGCAGCGAAGACCGGGCGTTCGTATCGTCGGACCAGTTCTGCATATACATCCCTGCTCCCGTTCAATACCTGGCGAACTAGCTCGCCGTCGTTCGGCATTCTATCGTCCCGTCCCTAAAACATGATGCAGTTCGATGCATAAATGCTGCAAGAAAACCTGAATCGCCGCGGAAGTGTAATAGTGGCCCTCGAGGCCGACTCTTCAGCTTGCATCTGGACCACGGCAGTCAATTGGCTGTCCTTCAGGGTGTCCATCTCGATTCCACGCTGGCCGCTCCGCAGCGGTTAGCCGCCCCTCATCCCTCTCAGGTTTCGTCGGACGCCTGGAAGCGGTATCCGATCTCGCGGACCGTCCTGATGAACCGGGGACGATGGGGATCGGGCTCGACCTTCTTCCGCAGCGTGGTCACGCAGCGGTCCACGCTGCGGCCGGTCACAAAGACGCCAAAGCCCCACACGGCGTTGAGGATCTGGTCCCGGGTCAGGACCCGCTCGGCGCGTTCGGCGAAATAGGCCAGCAGGCGGGATTCCTTGGCCGTCAGTTCCACCTCCCGGCCGTCGCGGAACAGCCGCCGGGAGTCGAGCTGCAGCTGGCAGTTTCCGAAGCGGACGACTTTCGGGGCGGCGGCTCGTCTCCGCCGAAGCAGGGCGTTGGCCCTGGCCAGCAGCTCGGCCATGCTGAAGGGCTTGGTGACGTAGTCGTCGGCGCCCAGGTTCAGCCCCATGACGATCTCGGATTCCTGGCCTTTGGCCGTCAGCATGATGATGGGCATCTCCAGGCCGGCCTCGCGGATGCGCCGGCAGATCTCGTACCCGTTCAGCTTCGGCAGCATGATGTCGAGCACGATCAGGTCCGGCGAGGAATCGAACGCCAGCTCCAGGCCCTGCTCGCCGTCGGCGGCGGTCCGAACGAAGTACCCGTCGAACTTGAAGTTGTCCGCCAGGGTCAGCAGCAGCGCCGAGTCGTCTTCGATGATGAGTACGTTTTCCTCTGGCATGGGCCGTCCTATGGCTCGTTCCGTCTCTGGTCGGAGGCCTCTCGGGTCGGCAGTCTGACGGTGAAGGTGCTGCCCTCGCCCGGCCTGCTGGCCACGTCCACCGAGCCGCCGTGTGCATCCACGACGAACTTCACGATGCTCAGCCCCAGGCCGGCCCCCCCGACCCCGCGAGAGACGCGCTGGTCCACCTGGTAGAAGCGGTCGAAGACTTTCCTGGCCGCCCGCCGCGACAGGCCGACGCCGTTGTCCGTCACCTCCAGGCACACCTGGTTGCGGTTGGCGTAGGCCCGAACCAGGACGTGCTTCTCGGGCCCGGAGTACTTGTGCGCGTTGGACAGGAGGTTCAGGAGCACCGTGATCAGGGCGTCGCGGTCGCCGATGATCGTCGGCAGGTCGGGCGGGACGTCCACCTCCAGGCGGCAGCCGGGCCGGCTGAACCGGTCCGCCACCGAGTCCGCGGCCTCGGCCACGATCTGATCGACCTTCAGCTCCTCGGATTCGAAGGCCCGCTTGCCGCGTTCCATCCGGGAGAAGGTCAGGAAGTTGTCGATCAGCCGGCTCAGCCGCTCGTTCTCCTTGACGATGAGGCCGAAGTACTGCAATTCCTTCTGCCGGCCTTGGCAGCGGCCCGCCAGGAGCGTCTCGGCCATCGCTCGAATCGAGGCAACGGGCGTCTTGAGTTCGTGCGACACGGTGGCGATGAGATCGTTCTTCAGTCGGGTGAGCTTCATCTGCCGGCCCAGGTAACGGGCCACGGCCAGGGCGAATATGACGATGACGCCGATCCCCAGCGTGCCCGTCCAGAGATACGCGGTCCGCTGCCTGGCGGCGGCGGCCGCAAACGGGTCGTCCCCGACCAGGTGCAGCTCCAGTTGCCAGCCGGGCATCTGCTCCGCCGCCGGAACCGATAGGAAGGCCTCTTCCGCCGGCCGTCTCCGGTCAGCCGGCCCGGGCGGGGCCAGGCGCAGGGCCGTCCCCGGTGGCGGGTCGTTCAAACCGGCCGCCGAGGCCAGGTCCGCCAGGAGCCTGGCCTCGCGGAACAGGGCGACGACCCTGCCATCGGCGCCGGCGATCTGCCACAGGCCCGGCAGGCCCGTCCGGGTCAGGCGCGAGGCTTCCGGGGGCGTTGTCCGCCCGGTGAGGTACTCCGCGGCCAGGTCCTCGGCGGTGAGTGTGGGGAACGTCGCGGCCTGGGGCGAGACCTCCATGAATGCCCGCATCAGGAAGCGCCGCTGCCGCGAAAGCATGGTGGGGCCCGCATAGTCGTTGAGTCGCCGGGCGAGGGCGTCCGCCACTTCGCCAAAGGTCGGCTTGCCCGAGTCACCCATCAACTGAAGCGCCAGCAGCATGGCATTGGGGCCGATCAGCCGCCCCTGGCCGTCTCTGGCATAACGAAGAGCGGGTTGTGACAGCGGGCGCGTGAGCAGGGCCAGCGCCTCGGGCGCCCGCCCGGCCTTGACGAGGCAGCGGGCCTGCCCCTGCAGCGCGGCGGCCCTGCGGTGAACGTCCTGGCCCTGGCCGCCGCCGAACAGCCAGAGATCAGGACCGCCATCGTGGCTTGCGCACGTCACCACCCGCCCGGACCTCATCGCCCCCAGAAGCGTCTGAGGCGTCACGTCCTCGAAGGCGGCTGCCTCTTGCCTTATCAAGCGGGCCACTACTTGATATCCGTACAGCCCCCTCTGACTGGCCACCGGCAGCCCCGTCAGATCAATTCCCTGCCGGTCCGCCCATCGCCACACCGCCTTGGGGTCCCTGTCCCAGTCGAGGGCCGCCGGCAGGGAATGCATCGTGCCTGTGTCCAGATCGAGCAGCCAATCCTTGCCCGACTTGTAGTCGTGGATCGTTCGCTGCGTCACCGCCCCGAACGCGCCGCTCACCGGCGGCTGCGCCGGCGACGAGCCCGGTTGAGCCGTGCTTGCCCCTCTAGAGCCTGCTGCTGTGGGCGCGCCCTTGCCGTAGGCGAGGATCTTGTAGCGAAGATGGACCTCCTGGCCCTGGAACCTGGTGTACTCCAGGACGCCGACGGTTCCGGCCGTGGTCTTGAAACCGGCCACGTATGGGAATTTGACGCTTGGCCGGCCGATATACACCGGCACCGCTTGCGGCTTGACGGTGAACGGAGGCAGGTCTTTGGCCCGGGCCACCTGCCATAGGTCAAGCGTTGGCTTGCCCTGGGCGTCGGTGGGGGCTCCCTGCAGGATCATTCCCTCGGTCACTAGGCCCGGCGTGGTGGGCACCCCGGGCCCCGGCGCCAGCTTCCTCCATGCGATCCACGCGAGCGAGCGTTTCGCCGGCAGGATACGGCCGGTCTCGACGTCCAGGACCTGGGTGAGGTTCTCAGGCCCCAGCACGCGCGAGATGACCGCGCCCACGGGCACCCTCGCCGTTTCGGCGGCGGCGGGCCCGGTGGCGGCGGCTGCAGGGGCCTGCGCAATAGCCAACAGCCGGTGTTGCGGGGGGAGCTTGCCCGGGACCAGAAGCACTGCACGGTCGCCGTACGTGCTGCACAGCGCATCCCAAGCGCGTTCGATCGTCCCAATGTGGGCGGACTCAAGGATGACCGCAACCCAGTTCAATCCGCCGTCCTTCTCGCGCTGGCCCAACTCTCGGGTCAGCGAGGCCAAGTCGCCTCGCCCGCCCAGGTCCAGACGCGCGACCGGGATAGCCTTACCGTCTGCTTGAACCAACTGGCCGGTGGCGCCTTCACGCGAGGCCGGCCCCTCAAACCCAACCTTCAGAGCGAATTGCTCGAACTCCACTTCTCCCCGTGGCGGACCGGTCCATCCAGTGCTCAGCTTACGCTGGTCGCGCCGGTACCGAATGACACTAATGCCCCCGGGCGTGACCTTGAAGGTCGTGAGGTCTGCGGCAGCCCGAGGTGTGGCCCCGGCGCCCTTCGGCAGCCGCAGCATCTTGTAGCGGATCTTCACGCCCTTGGGATCATCAGTGAAACCGGTCAACTGGAGGACGCCGGTATTGCCGGCAGCGGTCTGGAAGGCATACAGCGTCCCCAGAAGCTGCTGGTCGGCCATCCTGCCGTAGGCCTCGGCCGCCTTTACGAGCTGCGCCGGGTCGTCGTCAAGTTCCAGCGCTGCCGCCTCCTGCCACGCGGGCGTTACCTCGACCTCTTCCGGGCCGGGTACCTCCACCACGGGATACACCAGCTTCCCCGAGGCGTCATAGACGACGATGCCGTCGGCCGCGCCGGCCCGGACCAGCCGGGCGAAGGTCTCCGCCCCGGCCGCGTCGCCCTGGTCGGCCAGGGCGGCGAGCTTTCCGGACGAATACTCGTTCAGGCCGCCGCTGACCTTCTGCAGATGGCCGCGATAGGCCTCCATCAATCGGTGCCGGACGGCCCATCGCTCGTTCCGCATGGCCGTGGTCATGAACCACAGCACGCAGCCGGTGGGCACCAGCACCCCGGCCAGCAGCGCCGCCAGCACCGGCCACAAGCCGCGGCGGGCGCCATAGCTCGATGTGGGTCTTCTCAGCGGCATTCAGTCTATCTCCGACGGTGCCGGGCGCCTGTGGCCGGCCCCGCCCGGGGCCGGCTGCGTGCTTGCCCCTTTGGTGCTTGCTCCACCGGGGGCGGGCAGGGGCGCGGCTCGGCAGGCCAGCAGCTTGTAGCGGATCTTGATGTGCCGCAGCGGCTTCTCCCCGATCTCCAGGATCTGCAGCACGCCAACGCTGCCTTCGCGCGTCTTGAAGGCGTATGTCCGCGGCAGCTCGCCCTTGGCGCCCATGACGACCGGCGAGGTGGGCTTGCGGCCTGCGATGTCGCTGCGAATGTCGTCGAGGGTGACCTTCTCCCACCTAGCAGTTGCCATTGGAATGACGATCATGTCCCCGCCGTACAGGCCCGGTGCCTCCGCGGATGTGTCGGCCAAGAGATCGAAGCCGTGCCTGGCCAGCCAGTCACGGAACTCACGTTTGGTGTCCATATCCTGGACCCTGGCCGTCGAAGTGAACAGCTTGCCGGTATCCAGATCTATCCCGAGATCCTTGCTGCCCTCACCGTACACTGTCCGCTCGACCGGCTTGCCCAGCGGCAGATACGCCGCAGGCGCCCTTCTGTCCAGCAGCCTGTACCGGATCTTCAGATTCTGAGGGGGTTTCCGCCAGTTGACCTGGAGGATCTGCAGGATGCCCATGGACCCTTCCCGCGTCTTGAAGAGGAAGGTCGCGGGCAGCTCTTTCTCCGCTGTCATGGACGTGCGAGGCCAGAGCTCCTTGCCGGCGAGTTCCTTGCGAAGCTCTTGGGCGGTCAGGGTGCTCCAACGGCCCTCGGCCGTGGGAATCACGACCATATCACGGCAAGCGAGGCGCCGACGCCGACCGCTCTGCTCGACCTCGGCCTGGGCGTCGATTCCGGTGTCCCTCAGCCAATCACGGTCAGCCCATATCCAGGCAGAGGGCATGCGCGTGTGGCTGGCGAGGGCCAGGGCCGAAGGGGGGGTGAAGAGATTGCCCGTGTCAAAATCGATCACACAGCTCTTGCCGGCCTTCGTATCGTAGACCGTCCGCTCCGCCGCCTGGTTGAGGGGCAGCAAGTCCGCTTGCAGTGGCTGCCGCAGCAGCTTGTAGCGAATGCTGATCCCCGATCCCTTTGCGTTAAAGCCGATGATCTGAAGAAGCCCGGCGCCACCTTCACGGGTTTTGAATATGCAAGTGTATGGCTGCTGGCCCGTGAATCTCTCAACCTGCAGGTGATCCATCCTTGGGCCGGCGACTTTTGCCTGGATCCCCAACTGTTTCGCATCGACGTCTGAAGGCGTCAACGTGTCCCACAATTCGTTTTTCGTGGGAAGCAGAACCGCCCCGATACCAAAGAACCTTACCTTATTAATCTTGCCCAAATGCCTGCTGAGATCGCCAACACCGAAGTCGATCTGGTTCCGTTCCATCCAGCCGCTCATCTCTTCGGGTTTGCGATTCAGGCCCTCCGGCACCGTGAACAGGTTTCCTGTGTCCAGGTCGATGAAGCTGTTCTCTCTGGTCACGTCCGGGCTGTTCAGCACCCGCTCGACGACCGGGCCGAAGGCCGCCGCCGGCCGGGCGGCGGGCGCGGACCCCGGGCGATGCAGCATCTTGTAACGGATCCTCACGCCCTTGGGGTCTTGTGTGAACGCGAGGACCTCCAGCACGCCCGTGCCGCCGTCGCGCGTCTTGAACGCCAGCATGGTGCCGCGCTGGATGAGATAGGACGTGGCTCGCCCGCGGGTGATCGTCTCGACCCGCGGTTGGCCGGCGGGCAGCTCGGAAGCAACATCCCGCGGGCGGATCGCCTCCCACCTAGCGGCTCCGAGGGACACGGCCACGAAGTCGTACCCACCCAAGACGCATCCATCGGCCGCGTGATCAACCAGGGCGTCGCGACCCTCACCGCCCATCCATTCGTCGCGCCTGCCCCGGGTCCAGCCGGCGAAGTCCGCCGGAAGTGAGAACAGCTTCCCCGTTTCGAAATCGATCATCTGATCTCCGCCGGCCTCGTCGATGTCGTTGATCACCCGCTCGACCGGCGGGCCGAAGGCCACGACATCGGGCGCCGCCGCAGGCGCCAGCTTGGCCAGCTCGGCCTGGGCCCGGTCGGCGAACTTCTTCTGCTCGGCGTACTGCCGGACCAGCCGGTTGAAGGCACCGGCGGCCTTTTCCTTGTCGCCTTTGCTCAGATGGCCCATCCCCAGCCGATACAGCGCCTCGGCGACGCAGCGGCGGCCGGCCTGGGCCTGGTCCACGATCCGCTGGTAGATCTTCATCGCCCCGTCCCGGTCCCCCTTCATCTCCTCGAGGAAAACGCCCTTCTCCAGGAGCACCTCAGCGGATGGTGCCGAGGCGGCCGAGGCGGCACCCATCAGCAGAAGCCCGGCGGCCAGAATGCTGAACTTCCCCTTCATCGTCCGTTCCTTTCATGTCAGAGGCTGCTGGTGCGCTCGAACGCTCTGACAAGAATTCTCGGATGAAGATGTTACCCAATTGTTACCTCACCAGGTTTTTCTGAAATTTTTTTGGCCAGCAGGGCGCAGAGGTTTCTTGGTCTTGGCGGCGGATGGTCTTTTCATCATCCGGAACGCCCACCGGTCTGCCGCAGCCCTCAAGCCAGTCGTCGACAACGGCTGGCCGGTGGAGAGCCGTTCGGCGCGGGCGGGCCGGGCGTGGCGTCGGCGGCGGCCACGCCATAAGATACCCACCCGTGAACACGAGGCATCCCAGACGGCGTTTCGCCCTGCTGGCGGCGCTGGC
>LJUF01000076.1:0-11147 GCA_001303665.1 Phycisphaerae bacterium SM23_33
TCCAGCGCCTCCACCTGCGCCCGGGGGCCTACATCGGCACCTGCCAGGAGCTGGAGGCGACCTTCCAGGAGTACCGCCGCCGCGCCGCCCGCCTGCAAGCCGCAGGCCGGCAGGCCGCTGGCGAGCCGTTCATCGAGCCCGACGAGCCGGTCAGCATCGAATACGCCTCCCGGATCATCAACGCCATCCAGACCAACCGGCCGTTCACCTTCAACGGCAACGTCCACAACCGCGGGCAGTTGATCTCCAACCTCCCGGCGGACTGCTGCGTGGAGGTGCCGTGCCTGGCCGACGGGTCCGGCATCCATCCCACGGTCGTGGGCGAGCTGCCGCCCCAGTGCGCGGCCATGATGCTGACCAACATCAACGTCCAGGACCTGACGGTGAGGGCCATCCTGCAGCGCCAGCGCGAGCACGTGTATCACGCGGCCATGCTGGACCCCAACACCGCCGCCACCCTGACGCTGCCGAGAATCCACGAGCTGGTGGACGCCATGTTCTCCGCCCACGGCCGCCTGATTCCACAATACCTGCGGAAATAACCATGGTTTAAGCTACGTTGGTATACGAGGCCGGGGGCGCGAGCCTCCGGCCGCTGAAATGGTTCGACGCGGTCCAGCCAGCCGCGCCGCTGGCACCCAGGAGCTTCCATGACTTGCCACGCCCGTGTCTTGACTGTCGTTCTGGCTTTCGCGTCGATTCTGATCACTGACGGGGCGGCAACCGCCGGGCCCCCGCGAGCCGCGACGCCCCGACCGGCCGCGGGCGCCCCGGCCGCGCGGACCGGGATTTACACGTTTCCGGCGGCGGCCAATCCCTCGCCCGCGTCCGCCCCGGCCGGACACACGGAGGCCATCTACCAGGCCGCCCTGCAATGGTTCGACCGCGCCGAGCCCATGGTGGACAAGCTCGTCCCCGTCGCCGAGCAGGCGGCCGAGTCGCTACTGAGCGGCGGCACCCTGTACGTCTCCGGCAACGGCGGCTTCGCCGACGAATACGACTTCCGCGCCGGCGGCTTTCCCTTCACCGAGATCTGGCAGGGCCAGGAGCTCGAGGACGACGACGTGCTGCTGATCGGCAACTTCCGCCCCAACGAGATGGAGAACCCGCGGGCCCGCATTGATTACGTGGTCCGCGGCTACGGGCGGCGCTTCGGCGGGGCCATGGCGGTTCACCTGAGCGGGCACGACTGGCCGCAGATCAGCCGGTCGCTGCCGGCGGTCAACAGCGGCCATTGGCACGGCCGGCTGCATCTGGTGGACACCGGCGCCCCGGAAGGGGCCGGCATCAAGGAGCTGTGCATCGGCCAGTTCTCAGCCACGGTCCTGGGGTGGGTGCTGCACGGGGAGATCATCTCCGCCGCCACGCGGAAGGGCAAGACCCTGGCCACCTACGCCAGCGACTGGGAGCCCGGCGGACGGGACTGGGACGCCTCCGTGAAAGGCCGCCACGAGCACCCCAAGTACAAGGTCCCGCCGATCCCCGCGGGCAAGATCGGCAAGCAGTACCTCAAGACCTGCCGCGGCCAGCTTGCCGAGTTCCTCGCCACCCAGCCGGGGCAGGTCCGCCTGGCCGGGCGGCGCATGGCCGAATCCATGAAAAAAGGCGGTGTGGTCTGGGCCATCACGGACTCCCACGTCCTGCCGCGCGGGGCCGTGGTGCCGGCGGAGCTGACGCGGATGAAGATGTTCGGCCGCAGCTACGACTGGGGGTATTTCTCCCGCAGCACGCCCAAAGGCGACCTGCTGCTGTGGATGGGGTACCTGCGCTATCCCCGCGGGACGATCGAGGCGGCCAAGCGGCGCGGCTGCGACGCTGTGGTGGTGACGGTGGACAAGGGGCCAACCGACGAGCACACCACGCACGTCCGCAGTTGCTGGAAAGACTTCGACACGGTGATCGACCTGCCCGACTACCCCATCCGCGTGCTGCCTTCCAGCGGCGTCATGCACACCGTGCAGTGGTACGCCCTCATGGCCGAGACCCTGGCCGCGGACAAGGGGCCGCGGTAGTCCACGCAGCAGCCACGATCAACCGGCTGTCCTCGGCCACGTCCGGGGCCGCGGCCAGCTCTTCGCGGCCGGCCGCCTCGCGGCGCCAAGTCATTCGTCGGTGCTCTGGGCCTGCCCCGCCGGCTGGAGCACCTTTTCGATGATGCCGGCGTACATCATCATCGTCAGGTAGTTCCGCAGGGTGTAGCCGGAGTTCTTCAGCCCCTCGGGGGTGAAGTCCTGCTTCCAGGGGTCGCGGTAGGAAGGATGCAGGCGGTCACCCATGAGGAGCTTGTCCCAGTTTTCCGGCTGGCGGGAGATGATCTCGCCGTAGAAGTCGATCAGCGGGATCTTCCTGGCCCGGGCGATGGCGAGTTGGGCCCGGCGGAGCTCCTGCACGCGGTGAAAGACGCTCTTGTTGTGGGGCGTGTCGCCCTTCTGGTCGCCCCGCGGCGGCAGCGTGGTCAGGATGGGGATGGTCCCGTCGGCCAGGCAGCGATCCACCACCGAGGCCATCATCTCGGTGTGGTCCGGCGGGACCGGGCCGTAGCTGACGTCGTTGGTGCCGAACAGGATCACCGCGACCTCGGGCTGGCACAGCTTCTGCCAGGCATCCACGTTGGCGAAGGCCCAGGCCACCGTCATGCTGCCGTTGTTGCCATACCGGGGGTGCTTCCACTGGCCCCACAGTCTCTTGTTGGCGTAGTTGTCCACGATCTGGAGGTGCTTCCTGACCTCCGGCGGGCACTTCTTGGGGATGCAGCTACCGGAGGCGTGCGTCGCCAGAAAGGCCATGGTAATGGTGATGCTGTCGCCGTACTGGCCCAGCGTCCTGGGCGTGCCCTTGAAGCGCTTGTGGACATCGCGCATGGGCTCGACCCAGTAATCTCCGGCCGGCACAACCGGGGGCTCGATGGGCGGCAACTTCTCGACGGCCGGGGCCGGGGAAGCCTCCAGCTCCAGCACCGGGCGGTTGTCCGGGTCGTCGTACCGGGAGGAATACGCGTCGAAGGCACCGCCCTCGACCTTGCAGCTGGCGGCCAGCTCCAGCGTCCTGACCGACTTGCCCATGGCGGCGCGGACCGCGCCGGTCACGTCCCACTCGATGAAGGCCCGCTGGTCCGAAGCGTCCTTGGCCGGGAAGGTCACCGCCGCGACGGCCACCGGGTCGCCGGCCTCGACGTCCACGACAGCATTGGCCTGATCGTCATACAGGCCAAAACGCACGCCCCTGGATCCGCCCACGACGTACAGCCGCAGCCGGGCGGACTTGACGGAAGCCTTCTCGGCCAGCCCGCTCAGGTCAAAACGCAGGACCGCGACGTTCTGATTGCCCGCCCCGCCGCCGACGCGGAGCATCGGCATCCAGTCCCAGTTGCCCGGCAGCTCCGGCCAGGTCTTCAGGTACGCGTCCTGGACGCCGGCGCGGAGCTGGGCGTCGTTGCGCAGGCCCATCCCGACCGTGCGGTACGGCCCTTCCGCCCGGCCTGGGTCGGGCGCATCCGCCGCCGGCGAGAGGGCCACCTTCTTGGCCGGCTCCGGCCAGCACTTGAGCTCGTCCGCGTCCGCCGCGACGAGCAGCTCCGGCCGGAACTCGGCCACGGACCATTCCGAGGAGGCGATCCGGTGCTCGGTGTGAGGGCTGGACCAGAGGATCAGCCCGTGGTTGGGCCGCTTGCCCGAAACCCAGTCGTTCACGGACCCGGTTACGTCGAACTCGAAGCCGTGGCCGAAGAGCCCGCCGCGGCAGGCGGCCTGGATGAGGGCCTGGGCGTCGTAGTCGCCGCCCTTGCTGGCCCAGTTGCCCTCGGGGCCCTTGTCGTCGTCGGTCTTCTTGTACTCGAAGCCGGTGGCGGTCTCGTCCCAGTCGCGGGTCAGCGGGGCGGCGAACATCCCCGAGCCCAGTTGCGTCGGGCTGGCGCAGTACACCCGCAGCAAAGCCCGGCCCACGGGGCGGCCCTTGGGCAGGGTGGAGACGTCGAAGCGGATGAGGATCCGCCGGGCGGTGGAGAAGGTCCGCAGCTCCCGGGTCCTGCCATCGCCGCCCCGGCGGGCCTCCTGGTCGTTGTAGATGCTGATCCGCGTGTCCACGCAACCGCCGTAGTCCGGCGCCGGGGCCGCGCCGTTCTGAAAGCGGACCACCTCCGCCCGGCCGGCCCCCGCGGCCAAGCACAATAGCCCTAACGCGACAAGGGCCGTTCTCTTCATGATGGGTTCCTTTCCTCAAGCAGGATGCGGATGCGCGTTCACGGCGGCAGTCGCCGAGAGCACAAGAGCGGCGTTGGGTCCACCTCTTTTCAGGAGACGGATGTCTCTGCGTGCTCCGCGGTGGCAGCGCTCTTTGTCACCCAAACTTGTAGTGCTTCTTGACCGGCTCGGCCACGTCCCAGACGCAGTCCAGCCCGACCGGGAAGACCACCATGTCGCCGGGCCCGAACGACACCCGCTCGTTGCCGGCGCTGACGGTGACCTTGCCCTCCAGGATCAGGCAGGTCTCCTGCTGGTCGTAGTGCCAGTCGAACTTCGAGACGTCGCAGGTCCAGATGGGCCAGCTCCTTGCGCCCATCTCCTGGACTTGCTGCTCGGTGGGTTTGGTCACTTCAATGCGGCCCATGAGAGCTTCTCCGTTCGGCCCCGCTCGCCAGCGCTGCCCCCTGCGACAAGGGTGGATGATGGGATTCGAACCCACGACCCCCTGGACCACAACCAGGTGCTCTATCCGTCTGAGCTACATCCACCATGGCATGCCGACCGGCGGCAAGAATCAGACTATCCGGCGACGCTCGGCCTGTCAAGCCAGACCGGCGGCGACCGCCGCCGCCCAGGTCGTACCGACGGGAAAATCGACCCAAGACGCCGAACGAATGAGTATTCTACGAAGCGCCTGACGGGAAGTTGGGACTATTCTTTGGAGGGCCTCGGGCCTTCGGCGAGCCCTGGTATGAAGGTGAGCTCGACGTGGCAACGGAAGAGATCGAATCGCTGGTGACGCGTGCCCGCCGCGGCGATGTCGAGGCGTACTGCCACGTCGTGAGGCGCTTCCAGGACATGGCATACGGCTACGCCTACTCGATCCTGGGCGATTGCCACCTGGCCGAGGACGCCGCCCAGGAGGCCTTCGTGGAAGCCTACCGAGACCTGTCCAGGCTCCGCCGGCCGGGGGCGTTCGCCGGCTGGCTTCGCCGAATCATATTCAAGCACTGTGACCGAATCGCCCGGCGGAAGCGCATCCCCGCCGTCGCGCTCGACGCCGCCGGGGCCGCTCAGACCCGCGATGCCGGCCCGTCCGAGGCGGCGGCAAGCCGCGAGCTGGCCGAGAAGGTCCGTTTCGCGATCCGATCCCTGCCCGAAAAGCAGCGCACGGTCACCACGCTGTTCTACATCAACGGCTATTCGCAGGCCGAGATTGCCGCGTTCCTGGTGGTTCCTGTGACCACCGTCAACAGCCGCCTCCACGGGGCCCGGCGCCGTCTGAAGGAAAGGATGCTCGAAATGGTCGCGAGCGAATTGCAGGCCGCAAAGCCGGAGGCGGAGTTCGTCCGCCGCGTCCGGGAAGTGCTGACGTTGCGGAAGAGGGGCAAGCTCGAAGATGCCCGAGGCAAGTACAAGGCCGCCTTCGAGGATCTTGCCGGACTCCAGAACGATGGGCGCTTCGCCGAAGTCTTACGCACCCACGAAGCCATGGTCAAGGCCATCCGGGACGACGGCACCTACGCCGACATGTGCGTGGACAGCTATCGCGAGTTGTCAACGTCCTATGAGGCCGTCGGCAAGCCGGCCGACGCCGCCGAGGGGATACTGCGCGAGCTGCCTGCCCGGACGCCAGCCAAAAAAAACGCCGCCATGGCCGGCAACCTCAAGGCCGCCGCCCATCTCCTCCTCAAGGCCGACCTGCCCGACCGGGCCGCCGAACAGGCTAGACGAATGCTACGGGTCCTGGAGCGGGTCAAAGGTCAAAGCAGCTGCCGCTTCCTCCGCAACGAGGCCCTGTTGATCCTCTACCGTGCCGCCCTGAAGAGGCAGGATCAGGCAGGGGCGCCGAAGGTGCTGCAACGGATCCGCGCCGAGCTGTCGGCGTATGAGGAGGAGCTTTCCGCGGCCGCAAACCACCGCGAGGAGTGGCGCCGCCAGGTGGGAGACGCTTACCACAACACCGCCCACAACCTGGCCTGCTTCGGCGACGACACGCCGGAGGCGATCCCCCTGATGCGCCGGGCGGCGGAGCTGCGCCAGTTCGGACCGTCCCACATGATGCTGGCAGGGTGGATCCTGTCCGCCGGCGGCGACCGCGAGGCCGCGCTGGCCCATTTCAAGCAGGCCGCAAAGGACACGAGGTTCACGCAGCTTTTGCGAAACGAATTCCGCAGCAGCCCCCACTTCCAGCCGGTCCGCCGGGACCGCCGGTTCCTGGCGGTGATCAACCCTTAGTGCTCAGGAAAGACGCTCCTGCCGTATCCCGCCGCGTTTTCAGAACCACCAGGCGGCGCCGGCGGGCTGGCGGAGGATGACGCCGCGCAGGTACTCGACGGCCTTCTCGAAGCCCTCATTGAGGCTCATGAGGGAGTCCTCGTGCTCGATGCTGATGACGCCGTCGTAGCCGTACACGCGGAGCATGGAGACGAAGGGCTTCCAGAACGCATCCCCGTGGCCGTAGCCGACGGTGCGGAAGACCCACGCCCGGGTCTTCAGCTCGCCGTAGCTCTTGATGTCGAGGTTGCCGGTGATGCCGGAGTTCCGGGGGTCGATGGCGCAGTCCTTGGCGTGGACGTGGAAGATGCAGTTGTTCTCGCCCAGGAAGCGGGCCGCCTCGACGGGGTCGATGCCCTGCCAGAAGAAGTGCGAGGGGTCGAGGTTGGCCCCGAGCTGCTTGCCGGCGGCCTTGCGCAGGCGGACGATGTCCTCGGGGTTGTGCACGACGAAGCCGGGATGGGCCTCGAAGGCGATCTTCACCCCGTGCCGGGCGGCGAAGTCGTTCTCCCTCTTCCAGAAGGGGATGATGACCTTGTTCCACTGGTAGTCGGCGATGTGGGTATAGTCGTCGGGCCAGGGGCAGGTGACCCAGTTGGGGGTCTTCTCGCCGGGGGCCCCGCCGGGGCAGCCGGAGAAGTTGATCACCACCGTGCCCAGCTCCGCGGCCAGCAGCACCGCCTCGCGGTGGGCCTTGGCGTGGGCGGCGGCGATCCGCTTGCTGGGATGCACGGGGTTGCCATGGACGGCGACGCCCTGGGCCTCCAGCCCGCGGTCGGCAAGCTTGGCCTTGAGCTCCTTGAGCCTGGGCTTGTTGCGGTGGATGCCGGAAAGCTTCCACGGGTCGCCCGGATAGCACCCCGCCGGCAACTCGATGGCGTCCAGCCCCAGCTTGGCGCAGTAGTCCAGGGCGTCGTCCAGTTTCATCCCGCCGAAAAGGGCTCCCATCACGCCGAGTTTCATGCTCCTGCTCCTTTCCCTGGCAGTGACACAGCCGCGATCACCACCGGGCCACCATTATGCCCACCGCGGCAGCCGATGCAAGCGGCCGGCCGCAACAACCTCGCCGCGCGCGGCGGGTTCGCCCCGCCGGCTCGGCCTGCCCCGGGCCGCTGTTTGCCTCACGGGCGGCGTTTCCTATAATGTCAGCCGCGTCTTCGGCAGGGGGCGCTTGGGGGACGGAGCCATATGATGACTGTTCTCTACGTAATGGTCACGGCCGCGGCGGTGCTGCTGCTGGCCGGGCGGTTCTACTCCCGCTGGCTGGCGCGGAGCGTCGGCGAGGACCCCACCCGGCCGACCCCGGCGGTCGAGAAGAACGACGGTCGCGATTACGTCCCCACGCCCACGACGGTGGTCTTCGCCCACCACTTCGCCTCCATCGCCGGGGCGGGACCCATCATCGGTCCCGTCATCGCCATCATTTACGGCTGGATGCCGGCGCTACTGTGGGTGGTGATCGGCGGGGTGCTCATCGGCGCGGTGCACGACTACCTGGCCACGTACATGGCCACTTGCGAGGGCGGGCACTCCATCGCCACCATCGCCCGGCGGATGATGGGCAAGGACGTGTTCGTGGCCCTGACCATCTTCCTGATCGTGATGCTGGCGCTGGTGTGCGCGACCTTTTTGAACCTTTCGGCGGGGGCGCTGACCAGCATGCTGCCGTTCGACCGGCTGGAGCTGCCGAAGGACCAGACGCTCTTCCGCGTGCAGGGCGACAAGGTGGTCATCGGCGGGATCGCCTCCATGAGCGTGATCGTCATCACCGCGGTGGCGCCGCTGCTGGGGTGGCTGTACATCAAGCGGAAGGTGGCCGTGTGGAAGTGCTCGGTGCTGGCCATCGCCATCTGCGCGGTGAGCATCACCATCGGGCTGTTCCGCCCGGTGGCGTTCCCGGCCGAGACGCGGATCCTGGGCGCCACGGTGACCGGCCAGCAGATCTGGATGTTCATCCTCTCGGCGTACGTGCTGATCGCCGCCGGGGTGCCGGTGTGGATCTTTCTCCAGAGCCGCGACTTCATCAACGTCCACATCCTGTACGTGGGCATGGCCGGACTGTTCGTGACGCTGCTGGTGGCCGGTGGCCGCGGAGCCGCGAACGCCGACCCGCTGCCGCCATTCAACCTCGCCCAGGGCACCCGGGCGCTGGGGGCCTTCTGGCCGATGCTCTTCATCCTCATCGCCTGCGGGGCCGTCAGCGGCTTCCACAGCCTGTGTGCCGGGGGCACCACCTGCAAGCAGCTCACCTCCGAGGGCGCGGCCCGGCGGGTGGGCTATTTCGGCATGCTGCTGGAGAGCTTTCTGGCGGTGTGCGTGATCGCGGTGCTGATGGTCGGGGCCGCCCGGGGCGGGTACATTTCCGACGTGCATCCCAAGCTGGCCGGCATCGCCAGCAGCAGCAACCCGATGCTCGGCTTCGCCATGGCGGTGGGCAACACCGCAAAGGCGGCCTTCAACGTTCCCGTGGCGGCCGGTGCCCTGGCGGGCATGGTGCTGCTGGAGGGTTTCCTGGTGACCACGCTGGACACGGCCATTCGGCTGACGCGGTACCTCATCGAGGAGATCTGGCGAACCTTCTTCGCCAACTTCGATATCTTCGCCGCCCCGGTGGCCCAGGCCGAGCCCGCCAAGTGGGCCGCCGGCCAGCCCACCCCTGTCGGCGCCGACGGCATCCCGGTGGCGCCGGTGACGTCCGACGCGGTCCCGGCCCCGGCCTTCCCAACGGCCACGACCGGCCTCAGCCGGGCCGTGCTCAGGGTCCTCAGGCAGTACTGGTTCAACTCCGCCCTGGCCGTGGCGTTGACCCTGGCCTTCGCCTTGACCGGCGGGGTCAACGCCCTGTGGGGCACCTTCGCCACCTCCAACCAGCTCCTGGCGGCCATGGTGCTGGCCCTGGCGGCCTTGTGGCTGCTGAAGCGGCGGCGCCGGGTGTGGTTTGCGCTCGTCCCGGCCCTGGCCATGCTGGTCACCACCGGCGCCAGCCTGTGCCTGATGCTGCGGACCTTCGCCGCCCCCGCCACCCGGAAGATCACGCTGCTGGTGGCCGACATCGTCATCATCGCCATCACCCTGTATCTGCTGGTCGCTGGCGCCCGCGCCGCCGTGGGGCACTTCCGCACCCGGAAGGGATAGCCTTGGACTACGTGCTGCTGGGATTGACGGGCGCGGCCGCCGGGGTGCTGGGGGGGCTGTTGGGCGTGGGCGGCTCCAGCGTCATGCTGCCGGCGATGGTGCTCATCCTGGGGGCGCGAAACGCCGCTGGCAAAGAGCAGATCCAGCAATACATGGCGGCGGCCATGATCGTCAACTTCCTGCTGATCCTGCCCTCGGTGCTGGCCCACGTCCGCCAGAAGGCGGTCTGGCCGAAGGTCTGGGCGTGGCTTTCCGCAGCGGCCATCGTGGGCATCATCGCGGGCGTGCAGCTCAGCTACCGATTCCGCAGCGACGCCGCCAAGCAGCATCTCCGCTGGAGCGTGGGGGTCTTCTTCCTGTACGTCGTCGGGCATAACCTGTACCGGCTGTTCGGCACCCGGCGGGCGGAGGGGGTGTCGAAGGAGCAGGCCCAGGCCCAGCCCGCCTGGCGGAAAATCCTGGTGGGCCTTCCCATGGGCGTGATCGCCGGGCTGCTGGGCATCGGCGGCGGCTCGCTGGCCGTGCCGGGACAGCAGATCGTCCTGAGGATGCCCCTGCGGAATGCCATCGCCACCTCCGCCGCCACCATCGCCAGCATCTCCTGGCTGGGGGCGATCGTCAAAAACGTCCAGCTCGGCGAGCACGGCACGGTGGGCCGCAGCCTCCTGCTAGCCGGCTGCCTGGCCCCGGCGGCCATGGTCGGGGCCTACCTCGGCGGCAGGCTCACGCACGCCCTGCCGCTGCGGGTCGTGCGGATTGTCTTCATCGCCCTGATGATCGTCTCGGCCCTGACCATGTTCGGCGTCATCTCCCCCAGAGGCTGACCGGGGGGTGCCCCCTGTCGCCGAAAGCTTCCGCTTCCGCTGCCCGCCTGCCTGCCGCATAATCTCCACGCGTGAATCAGCCACCACAGGACCAGCACGCCGAGCGCGAGCGATTCTTCGGGGCCACCCGGGTCGTGGCCGGCCTGACGATGCTGTCACGCGTCTTCGGCATGGTTCGCGACATGGCCATCACCTCGCTGGGGGCAAGCCGCATGACCAGCGCCTTCGTGCTCGCCTTCAAGATCCCCAACCTGTTTCGCCGCCTCTTCGGCGAGGGCGCCCTGTCGGCGGCCTTCGTGCCGGTCTTCTCGGAGACGGACGAGACCGGCGGCTTCGAAAAGGCCCGCCGGCTGTTCGCCAACGCCCTGGGCCTGCTGGCGGTGACCACTTCCGCCATCGTCGTGGCCATCTGGCTGGCGCTGCTGGTCTGGGGCGGGGTCTTCCCCGGCCAGCCGGACCGGCAACTGCTGCTGCGCCTGCTGGGGCTGATGCTGCCATTCACCGTCACCACCTGCCTGCTGGCGCTGGGCTCGGCGGCCCTGAACTGCAAGGGGCGCTTCGCCTATCCGGCGTTTGCCCCGGTCCTGCTGAACATCTTCGTCATCCTCGCCGCTTGGGCCGCCGCGCCCATGTGGCGGCAGCGCACCGAAACCCAGTTGACCGTCATCGCCGCCAGCGTAACCGCCGCCGGCCTGGCGCAGCTTGCCGGCGTCCTGTGGCTGTTGAGGCG
>LJUF01000076.1:11175-12139 GCA_001303665.1 Phycisphaerae bacterium SM23_33
CCCTGGAGCCGGGCATCAGGCCCATCCTCAAGCTCATGCTGCCTATGCTCATCGGCCTGGGCTTTCTCCAGATCTCCGAGCTGCTCAACGACGTGATCGCGTGGGTCTTCTCAGCGACTCCGCACAGCGCGACGATCGGCCTGTTCGGCCGCCAGCTCCAGCGCCCGCTGAATGAAGGGGTGCTGATGCGGGTGTACGCGGCCCAGCGGCTGTACCAGTTCCCCATGGGGGTGCTGGCGATCTCCCTGGGCGTGGCGGTGTTTCCGCTGCTGAGCCGATACGCCGCCCGCGGCGACCTGCCCAACCTGCGCCACAGCCTGAACCGCGCCCTGCGGCTGGCGCTGATGGAGGGCCTGGCCACCGGCGTCGGGCTGTTCCTGCTGGCCGAACCCATCACCCGGCTGATCTTTCGCCACCGCCGCTTCACCGCCGCCGACGCCGCCAACTCCGCCTTCATCCTCCAGATGTACGTCCTGGGGCTGTGGGCCTACTGCAGCTATCAGATCTTCGTCCGCGCCTTCTACGCCCTCAAGGACACCCGCACCCCGCTGCTGATCTCCTGCGCCCTGGTGCTGCCCAACGTGCTCATGGTGGCCGGGCTGATCTGGGTCCCCTGGCTGCGGGCCGGCGCCTTCGGCGTCGCCACGGCTGTGACCTTCGCCGTCAACACCCTCATCCTCGGGGCCCTGCTGCGCCGCCGGGTCGGGCCTTTCGGCGGAGGCAAGCTGGCGGCCAGCGTGGGGCGGTCGCTTCTGGCCTGCGCGGCGATGGCCGCCGTCGTCCACCTGGCCCGGCTGCCGCTGGCCGGGCGGGCCGACTGGATCGTCGTCGCCGTCTGCGTGCCGGCCGGCGCTGCGGTGTTCCTGGCCACCGCCCGCTTGCTGCGCGCCCCGGAACTCCGCGAGCTGCTCACCCGCGCGAAAAAGGATCCCGGCTAGTAGTCCTTCACAATTGAATTTGTGGG
>LJUF01000077.1 GCA_001303665.1 Phycisphaerae bacterium SM23_33
TGGGTGGGCGAGAACGGGGCCGGGCACTTCGTGAAGATGACCCACAACGGCATCGAGTACGGCGACATGCAGCTCATCTGCGAGGCCTACGCGCTGATGGGCGCCATCGGCATGACGCCGGCGGAGATGAGCCGGGCCTTCACCGAATGGAACGCCGGCGAGCTGAACAGCTACCTCATCGAGATCACCGCCGACATCCTCGGGCAGACCGACGAGCAGACGAGCCGGCCGGCGGTGGACGTGGTGCTGGACACGGCCGGGCAGAAGGGCACGGGCAAGTGGACGGTGATCACGGCGTGCGAGCTGGGGATGCCGGTGACGCTGATCGGGGAGGCGGTCTTCGCCCGGTGCCTGTCGGCGATCAAGGAAGAGCGCGTGGCCGCGTCGGAGTCGCTGCGCGGGCCCAGGCGGGCCTTCCGCGGCGACCGGGCGAAGTTCGTCGAGGACGTGCGGCAGGGACTGTACGCCAGCAAGATCTGCTCGTACGCCCAGGGCTTCCAGCTCATGCGGGCGGCGGCGGCCGAGTACGGCTGGAACCTCAACTATGGCGGCGTCGCGGCCATCTGGCGCGGCGGCTGCATCATCCGCAGCCAGTTCCTCTCGCGGATCACCGAGGCCTTCCGCGGCCGGAAGCAGGTGGTCAACCTGCTGCTGGTGCCGTATTTCCGCTCGGCGGTCCGCAAGGCCCAGGGCCCCTGGCGGCGGGTGGTGACGGCGGCCATCAAGCTGGGCGTGCCGGTGCCGGCCTTCAGCACGGCCCTGGCCTACTACGACGGCTACCGCAGCGAGCGGCTGCCGGCCAATTTGCTTCAGGCCCAGCGCGACTACTTCGGCGCCCATACCTTCGAGCGCGTGGACCGCCCGCGCGGCGAGTTCTTCCACAGGAACTGGACAGGCACCGGCGGCGCGACCACGGCGGGGACGTACACGGCGTAGGAGCCGCCGATCTGCCACGGCGGATTGCGGAGCAGCACGCCCATCGGTAGCCAGGCTCGTGCACTGCGCCGCATGGGCCCGAAAGGAAGTGACCTTGACCTCGCGCGAACGGGTAGCCAAGGCCCTGAGCTTCGAGAGGCCCGACCGGGTGCCGATCGACCTGGGGGGGATGCGGGCCTCCGGCATCGCGGCCCCCGCCTATGCGGCCCTCCAGAAGCGCCTCGGCATCCGCTCCCCCATCAAGGTGCTGGACGCCATGCAGATCCTGGCCGAGGTCGAGCCGGCCATGCAGCAGGCCCTGCACGTGGACGTGGTGCCGCTGGACGTGGACGCCGCCGCCTGGCAACTCGCCCAGGTGGACCAAGGGGTTCGGAAGCGGCTGTTCCGCGGGACCGAGGTGCACTTCCCGCCGGGCACGAACATCGCCGAGCAGCCCAACGGCGACTGGCTGCTGCGCGACCGCGCCGGTGAGCCTTACGCCCGCATGCCGAAGGACGGGTTCTATTTCGACTTCATCCGGCCGACCATGGCCGGCAAGATCGACCCGAGCAAGTTCCGCCCGCCCCAGACCGTGCCCGACGAGCAGCTCGAGGCCGTCGCCAAGCTGGCCAGGCGCCTGCACGAGGACACCGACAAGGCCGTCCTCGGCTGGGGCGCGGCCCTGTCGGTGGTCGGCCTGAGCGCCCTGCTGGCCGACAACATCACCCAGGGCTCGCTGGACGCCTGGCTGGCCATGCTGATCACGGAAAAGCCCACCGCCCACGAGATGATGGGCCGCTACGTGGACTCCGTCATCAAGCGGCTGGAGCTGTATCACCAGGCGGTCGGCGGCCGCTGCGTGGCCTGGGGCATGGCCTCCGACGACGCCGGCACCCAGCGCAGCGAGCTGCTCAGTCCGGAGCTGTACGCTGAGATGGTCAAGCCGCACTACAAGCGGCTGTGCGGCTGGATCCACGCCCACACGCCCTGGAAGACGTTCCTGCACTCCTGCGGCTGCGTGCACGGCTACATCGAGCACTGGATCGAGGCCGGCGTGGACATCCTTAACCCGGTGCAGGTCTCGGCGGCGCGGATGGAGCCGCGGCGGCTGATGCAGGAGTTCGGCGGGCGGATCGTCTTTTGGGGCGGCGGCTGCGACACGCAGCGGGTGCTGCCGCTGGGCAGGCCCGAGGAGGTCCGCGAGCACGTCCGCCAGAACGTCGGCGCGTTCGCCGCCGGCGACGGCGGATTCGTCTTCACCCAGGTCCATAACATCCAGGCCAACGTCCCGGCGGAGAACATCGAAGCCATGCTCGCCGCCGCGCATGAATTCGGACGCTGTTGAACGGAAAGGAGGTGGGGTCATGGCGCCGGCTGTCGCAAAGCTTTCCGAAGAGGTCGTCATCCTGATCTGCCTGCTGTTTGCACCGGCCGGGGAGAAGCAGGTTCTCCTCGACATGGTGGACGAGAAGGGCGTGCAAGGCCAGGTGGTGGCCCTGCGGACGGAGACGGGCTTCGCCGTGGCGGAGAAGGACAGGCGCGGGCGGACGAAGCCCATGTTCACGGTCTCGGCCGTCAAGGCTCAGCCCTGCACCTTCGAGGTGAAGGACCGCCGCGGCAGGCAGAGCCAGGTTGACCTGACCGCCGCGGCCGAGGCCGCCAGCTTGCTGAAGCAGGCTCCCACGCAGGAGTTCAAGGTTCAGGGCGCGGGGGTCCGCGTCCTCGCCAGCGGGAAGATCGTGTTTTTGAACGCCGAGGGCCTGCGCGCGACCTGCGTCGTCCACGCCGCCGGCGAGCCGCCCCGGCCGGAGCCCGCGCCCACCACGCAACCGGCCGAGGCGGGCGTCGAGCAGGCCAGGAAGCTCTGGGCCGCGGTGGCCAAGGGCGACACCCAAGCCATGGAGCCGATGTACGCCGAGAAAGTGCTGATCAAGGCCGGCTCGGAGCTGCTGTGGAAGGAGCACGGCATCAGCGAGAGCGGCGACCGCAGCAAGGACGCTGTCGGCGGTCGCGAGAAGGTCGTCCGGGCCCACGAGCACCTCATCCAGGGAGTGGGCAAGGCCAGGTGGGTGCAGATTTTCTCCGGCCAGGAAGAGCCGATCCGGCTGACGATCACGGTTGCGACCAAGGACGGCGAGACCTTCAAGGAAGTTCGCAAGGGCGACGTGATCCTCAAACCCGCCCCCGACAGCGACGAGATGATCTGGGTACTGCGGAAGGACCAGCAGGGCCGCTGGCGGGTGGTGATCGAGAAGTTCGACATCTGAGCGGCGCCGCGGAGCGGCCTCGGAAGGAGCAGCATGATTGAGAAGATCAAACAGGCGGCCCGCCTGGACGTGTACGAGCGGAGCGTTTCGCAGGCCGGCGGCGTGACCTATTTCCTCGGCCGGCGGGGGCTGGACAAGCTCGTGGGCTGCGTGGGCGAGACCTGCCTGCCGAACGTGGAGAAGGCCGGCGAGGTCGAGGGCAAGTGCCTCTGCCTGGGCCCCTGCGACCACGCCAACGCCCAGGTGATAAGACAGGCCCTGCCGTGGGCAGGGCCGCGCTGCCTGGGCCTGGCCGCCGGCGTGGGCCTGGGCGACCGGCTGGGCCTGGCCACGCCCGGCCACATCCGCGCCGTCCGCGGCAGCGGGCTGGCGGCCGTGCTCGCACAGCAGTCCATCCGCGAGATGACCCGCACCGGGCGCACGCCCGATGAGGTCATGGACTGCGCCACGTGGGGCGTGCTCCAGGAAGGCTTCCGCGACGGCTTCGGCGCCGACGCCGACCACCTTCAGCAGCCGCAGGACATCGACTCCACCACCGCCGCCGGCTTCACCATGTTCACCATTGATCCCGGCGCCCACGTGGACAACCAGGCCGACGCCGACACCCCGTCCGAGCTGGCCCACAAGGTCGGCTTGCTGGACTTCGACGCACTCGCAGCCAGGCCCGCCGACCTCACCCACCGCTACGTGGGAAAGGCCTTCGACCTCGGCCGCTCCACGGTCCGCTTCGGGGAGCAGACCTTCCTTCGGGCGGCGGCCAAGTATGGCCGGGCCGTCGCCCACACGGTGAAGATGTACCGGCATCTCCAAGAGGCCGCCACCGGCGAGTTCGAGCTGGAGGTCTCGGTGGACGAGACCGAAAGCCCCACCTCCACGGCCGAGCACTACTTCTTCGCCGCCGAGCTGAAGCGCCTGGGCGTGAGGTGGGTCTCCATGGCGCCGCGCTTCGTCGGCCGCTTCGAGAAAGGCGTGGATTACATCGGCGACCTGGAGGAGTTCGGCAAATCGTTCGTTGAGCACGTGGCCGTCATGCGGGCCCTGGGGCCGTACAAGCTGTCCATCCACTCCGGCAGCGACAAGTTCAGCGTCTACCCGATCGTGGCCGACCTGGCCGGGCCGTACGTCCACCTGAAGACCGCCGGCACCAGCTACCTGGAGGCGCTCCGGGCCATCGCCCGCATCGACCCCGGCCTGTTCCGCGAGATCCTGGACTTCGCCCGCGGGCGCTACGGCCAGGACAAGGCCACGTACCACGTCTCGGCCGACGTGGCGAAGGTCCGGCCGGCCGATTCGCTGAAGGACGACGAGCTGCCGGGCGTGCTGGATGAGTTCGACGCCCGCCAGGCGCTGCACGTGACCTTCGGCTCGGTGCTGACGGCCGAGGGCGGCCGGCGGTTCCGCGACCGCATCCTGGCGGCGCTAAGACAGGACGAGCAGACGCATTACGCGGCGCTGGAAAAGCACCTGGGCAGGCACCTGAAGCCCTTTAGGGTCAAAGGAGAGACACCATGACGCCGTCAGGGAACGCCCGGCGCCTCGGAGCCGGCGACAAGGCGGGCAGACTGGGCACGCAGAAAGTATGCCTGTTCGTGATTATCTTGGCGCTCTTGACGCTGTTGGGGCTCGCCGGCTTTGCTGGGCCCGAAGCAGACTGGTACGCCTGGCTCCGGGTCGTAGGCACGCCGGCGCTAGGGTTCTTTGTTGTGTTGTATTTGGAGGCGACTAAGAGGGAAGTCATCCGCGCCTGGAAGCAAGGATAGGGGCCTCGCAGTGCCGTCAGCGCAGTCCGGCCCCATCTGTCGGGGGCGGTGTGTCCCCAGAACAATGAGGGAGCAAGAAACATGGCGAACGACTCGCTCTTTGACGTGACTGACAAGTGCGTGGCGCTGACCGGCGGGGCCGGGGTGCTGTGCGGGGCCATGGCCAAGGCCCTGGCCGGCCGCGGGGCGAAGGTGGCCGTGCTGGACATCATGGACGACGCGGCCGCGGCCCTGTGCAAACAGATCGCCGCCACCGGCGGGACGGCCTTTCCCGTCCACTGCAACGTCCTGGAGAAGACCTCGGTCGAAAAGGCCCTGGCCGAGACGGTCAGCAGCCTCGGCCGGGCGGACGTGCTGGTCAACGGCGCCGGCGGCAACAAGAAACAGGCCACCTGCACCCCGCCCGTGGAGTTCTTCGACCTGCCCGACGACGCCCTGCGCGCCGTCTTCGACCTCAACTGCCTGGGCACCATGCTGCCCAGCCAGGTCTTCGGCCGACACTTCGCCCGGCGCGGCGACGGGGTCATTGTGAACATGTCGTCCATGAGCGCGTTCCGCCCGCTGACGAACGTGGGCGCCTACTCGGCCGCCAAGGCCGCGGTGAGCAATTTCACCCGGTGGCTGGCGGTGTACATGGCCCAGCGGCACTCGCCCAAGATCCGCGTCAACGCCATCGCCCCGGGCTTCTTCCTGACCGAGCAGAACCGCTTCCTGCTGACCGACGAAAACACCGGCGAGCTGACCCCCCGCGGCGAGCAGATCCTCGCCCACACCCCCGCCGCCCGCTTCGGGCAGCCGGAGGAGCTGGTCGGCACCCTCGTCTGGCTCATCAGCGACGCCGCCAATTTCGTGAACGGCACCGTCGTGCCCGTGGACGGCGGCTTTGACGCGTACGCGGGCGTTTGAATTGCCAATTGCCAATTGACAATTGGGCTCGCCAATCGCACAGGGCATAGATCGTGACGCCCGAGGAAATGAAGAAGCGATTCAGAGGCTTGGCCCTGCGATGCGTAAGGCTCGCCTCGACCTTTCCCAAAGGACCTATCGGCGAGGTCTTTACACGACAGCTCGTTAAGGCGGCGACAGGCGCCGCGGCCAACTGTCGAGCGGCCTGCGTCGCCAGGTCCCGGGCCGACTTCATTTCCAAGATCGGCATCGTGGAAGAGGAAACGGACGAGTCGGTGTTCTGGATCGACTTGGCAGTGGACGCCGGCCTGGTGAAGGCGCCTCGAGTGCAAGCCCTGGCCCACGAAGGCAGGGAGATCCTTGCCATGGTCATACAGTCCAGGAAAACCGCCAAGTCGCGCCAGACCGGAGCAAAGAATGCAAGAAAGGCCCGGGGCGCTGGTCGCGCCTAATTGTCAATTGACAATTGTCAATTGGAAATAGGAGCGTGGAATGGATCCCACCGAAAAGCTCAAAAGCCTCAAGCCCACCAAGGACTTCTTCGTCGGCATCGACTCCGACGGCTGCGCCTTCGACACCATGGAGATCAAGCACAAGGAGTGCTTCATCCCCAACATCATCAACAGTTGGGAGCTGCAGCCGGTCAGCCGCTTCGCCCGCGAGGCCGCCGAGTTCGTCAACCTGTACAGCAAGTGGCGCGGCATCAACCGCTTCCCGGCCCTGGTCATGGTCTTCGACCTGCTCGCGGAGTGGGACGAGCCGGTGGCCCGCGGCTACAAGCCCCCGCCGGTGGACCCGCTGCGGCAATGGATCCGGCAGGAGACCAAGCTGGGCAGCCCCGCCCTCCAGGCCAAGGTCGCCGAAACCGCCGACCCCGTCCTCCGCCGCGCCCTGGAATGGTCGCAGGCCGTTAACGCCGACGTGGCCAAGATCGTCCGCGGCGTCCCGCCCTTCCCGTTCGTCCGCGACAGCCTCGTCGGGCTTGCCGAGCGGGCCGACATCATCGTCGTCTCCGCCACCCCGGGCGAGGCCCTGAACCGCGAGTGGGCCGAGCACGACATCGCCCGCTACGCCCGCCTCATCTGCGGCCAGGAAATGGGCTCCAAGAAAGAGCACATCCAGTACGCCGCCGCCGGCAAGTACCCGCCGGAGAAGATCCTGATGGTCGGCGACGCCCCCGGCGACCTCCAGGCCGCCAAGGCCAACGCCGCCCTGTTCTATCCGGTCATGCCCGGCGACGAGGCCGCCTCCTGGAAGCGCTTCCACGACGAGGCCGTCGGCAGGTTCTTCGCCGGCCGCTACGCCGGCGACTACGAGCAGGCCCTCATCGCCGACTTCGACGCCCACCTGCCCGAGACGCCGCCCTGGAAGAACTGACCCGGCCCGCCGGCCGAGACCGGAGGTGTCACCGTGCGAATCGTCGTCCTCGACGGCTACACGCTGAACCCCGGCGACAATTCTTGGGACGCCGTCGCCGCCCTGGGCGAGCTGACCGTCTTCGACCGCACCGCCCCCGACGAGATCCTCCCCCGCGCCGCCGGGGCACAAATCCTGCTGACCAACAAGACGCCCCTGTCGGCCGGGACGCTGGAGCAGTTGCCCGAGCTGCGCTTCGTCTCCGTGCTGGCGACGGGCTACAACATCGTGGACGTGGCCGCCGCCCGGCGGCGCGGCGTGGTCGTGGCCAACGTGCCGGAGTACGGCACCGACTCGGTGGCCCAGCTGGTCTTCGCCCTGCTGCTGGAGCTGTGCCACCACGTGGCCTACCACAACGCCGAGGTCAAGGCCGGCAAATGGGCGCAGTGCAGGGACTTCGCCTTCTGGGACTGGCCGCTGGTCGAGCTGGCCGGCCGGAAGATGGGCATCGTCGGCTTCGGCCGAATCGGCCGCCGGGTCGGGCGGATCGCCCACGCCTTCGGCATGGAGGTGCTGGCCGCCGACGTCGTCCAGGCCGAGCCGCCGGACTACCGGCCCTTCGCCTGGATGGACGCCGCCGACCTGTTCGCCGCCGCCGACGTCGTCTCCCTGCACTGCCCGCAGACGCCCGAAAACACCGGCATGGCCAACCGCCAACTGCTGGCCCGGATGAAGCCGCACGCCTTCCTCATCAACACCGCCCGCGGCGGGCTCGTCGTCGAGCGGGACCTGGCCGACGCCCTCAACGCCGGGCGCATCGCCGGCGCCGCCGTGGACGTCGTCTCGGCCGAGCCCATCGCCCTGAACAACCCCCTGCTGTCGGCGAAGAACTGCATCATCACCCCGCACATCGCCTGGGCCGCGCTGGCCGCCCGGCGGCGGCTCATGGCCGCCACCGCCGAGAACGTCGCCGCCTTCCTGGCCGGAAAGCCCATCCACGTGGTCAACCCGTAGCCCGCCGGCCTGTGGGCCCGGGCAGGAGCTGGGCCCTGCCGGCTGTTTCAGGATGGGCAAAGAACTTGCAGCAAGTCAGGTGTTCACCCGATTGACGGAATCCCATCATGCGGTACAATATGCTCGCGGTGGGGTAGCCGCGCCTCATGTGCGACGGGACCTAGGGCATCTTCGTGCGGAGGCTCATTTCGTGTTCAGTCGTGTCCATCTGTCATCTGTGGACGGCAGACTGGGGAAAGGGCGGAATTTCAATGGCACTCAAGAACATCTGGCTGGTGTTTCTGGCTGGAGCAGCCCTGGCCTTCGGCTTTGACGCGCCGGCCGTGGCCGCACAGGCGCAGCTATTGCCCGTTGGGGACGCGGGGGCCTCCAGCCCTGACGGCGTCAATTGGGTCCTCACCGACGGCGGGATAGGCATCAACACGCAGTATCTTCCGCAATTCGATGTCGATCGCCGCGGCGTCCTCGAATTCGATATATCGCCGATCCCGACGAATGCCGTCTTGACGGCCGCCGCCCTGGGACTGGACGTGACGGAGATGACGCAGAGCCCCGGCATTTACCCCGTCCTGAGGATCTGCGGATACGCCGGCGACGGGGCCCTGTCCCCCGGGGATGCCGCCAGGATCGACGTCCTGATCGGCCAGAGCGATCCGGTGACGGAATGCGCGCCCATCGCCATTTCACTGGACGCGGCGTTCGTCGAGTCGCTTCTGGGGCAGACTTCCTACCTCGGCCTGGTGGCCTGGGGGTCCGCCAACGGCAAGCAGGCGGGCTTTGCCACCACCGAGGGGGCGGACTTCGGATACCAGCCCCCGCTCCTGACCCTCAGCTACAGCCTGCCGGGGCTTCCCCTGGGCGACGCCAACGGCGATGGCTGCGTGGACGGGCTGGACTACAACACTTGGTCCGGCCATTACCTGGCGTGCGGCCAGCCGAGCTGGTCGGACGGCGGCTGGACCGTCGGCAACTTCAACGAGGACGACTGCGTTGACGGCCTGGACTACAACGTGTGGTCGCGCAATTATCAGGCCGGTTGCGGCGGTGCCGGCGCCGTCCCCGAACCGGGCGCCGCGGCACTCGTGATCCTTGGGTTCTGGGTCGCAGCCCGGGGATGGCGGGGCCGACGATCGGGGCCGTAGTCCGCGTTTCGGCCCCTGCCCCCGCCTGCGTCGGCGGACCGGGTCGCAGCTCCGCCGTCGCGGGCACAGGCAGGGGCGCGGGCGGCCCCCTTCGCCGCCCTGGCCACCTGGCAGAGGCAGACGCGTCGCTGTAATCGGCCACACCGGATCCCCTACCTCGCTCAGGGCGGATTCGAGGCATCAAACCTTGGTACTCAGACAAGAGCGCGTTCAAGTCGCCTTACGGAAGTCCAAACAGGCACGCCGCCTGCGCCGCATCGTCCTGGTCATGCCCTTCCTGAACATTATCGACCAGACCACCCGCATGTACCTGCTGATGCTTCCGATGAACACAACCCCATTGTGCGGGCACGTCAACGCGGATAGGCTGCCGAACAGAGGGTTTGCTGACAACATGCCGCCCGGCGGGAGATATCGATGGGCTTTCTGAAGCGGCTTCTCGGTAGCCGACGCAAGCGTCTTCCGACTGCGCTGGAAGGAGGGCAAACCTCACAGCCACAGCAGTGGCAGAAGCTCTGCATAGGGCTCGAGGGTCTCGACTGCGACCAGCTCCTGTCGGACTGGCGATGGCTGGTTGGGAGTCGCCACAGGCCGGTGGCCCTGACCGTGTTCGGCGACTGGTTCCTCGAGACCGTCGATGGGAACATCCTGTTCCTGGACCTGGTATCCGGTGAACTGAAGAAGATCGCTTCGAATATCGACGACTTCCGAAGGATGTGCCGGGACAGGGAGAACCTCAACAAATGGTTCATGGCAGATTTTGCGTACCTGTGCTTCGACAGGGGCATCGTACCCGGCCCAGGGCAGTGTCTCAGCTACCGGATACCTCCGATACTGGGTGGCGAACTGTGTCTGGAGAACGTCGAGGTCAGCGACCTCATGGTGCACGAGAGCATTCTGGGGCAGATTCACAGGCAAGTGAAGGACCTGCCGCCAGGGACGCCTATTGACAGAATCATAATCGATGGTCCGGAGCCGTGACGGACTCGGGGCCTGCGGCCAAAGCGCCGCCCCGCGAGCGAGCCGGGTTCTCCGGGCTGGGAGGCGGGCGTGCCCAAGCACCGGTGGGGCAGCTTCTTCAGAACAGCGTTCCCTGCCCCGGTGGCGGCTCCCGGTCAGGTAGCGGGTAGCCGCAAGCTCTCGCGGAAGCTTGCGTGGAACGCGAAACGCCCAGGCTTCGGTTCCTCGGCGGTTGCTGTTAACCTGCGGCACGGGTCTTCCGAACCCGCCTGCTTCACTAGCGGGGGCGAGATTCGAACCGCCGACCCGGCGGTTATGTGTCGCGGCCGAACCGGGGAGGATGCGGGCAAGCGAGCCAGGGTGAAGGTTCCATGGGGGCATCGGCTGGGAAAGTAGGCAGTTCCGGGTGTCGGGCGGGGATCTTCGGCCGGGCCGGGCTACGGCTTGCTGCCGGTGATCTTCGCCAGCAGGTCAAAGAAGCCGCGCTTGCGGGGCGAGGAGATGCCCCAGTTGACCGGCACGGACTGGTAGCCTTGGTCGTAGCCCTCCCCTTCCATGCGGAAGTCGAAATACCCCCACCCGGCGTACCGGCTGATGGCGGCGAGCATGTTGTTGTCGGCGGCGGCGAAGTCAAAGTGGTCGTCCTCGTTGAAGAGGATGGGCTGGCCGCGATAGCCGGGAAGGCGGCGGGACTGGTCCACCATTTCGCGGATGCGGTCGGGCCCGTCCACGCCGTTGCCGTGCAGCAGCAGGAAATCGGAT